>JAGRBY010000202.1 GCA_020433835.1 Anaerolineae bacterium
CTACAGTAACAGTGTATGTAAAACCAGAACATGTTGATGACTTTATCAAGGCCACGATTGCCAATCACAACCATTCTATTGAGGAAGCAGGCAATATGCGCTTCGATGTCTTACAATGTACCGACGATCCCACCCGATTTCTCCTTTATGAGGCCTACGAGTCAGATGAGGCCGCAGCAGCCCATAAAAAAACCGACCATTATCTAAAATGGCGCGAAACCGTAGCCGATTGGATGGCCAAGCCGCGTGAAGGCATTCCTCACCGCGTCATTCGCCCGCAAGATCGGGGAGAGTGGTAATGCTATTTTTTGCTTGAACCGGACAGGGCTGTGGTTATCCCTAACGCAATAAACACCGTTCCGGCAAAATAACGCTGACCCATCAAGAAACGCCGATTTCCTTTTAACCAACGCCCTATTGTTCCGGCCACCACTGCCCAAACGCTATCACTCACAATCCCGATCATCACAAAAATTGTGCCAAGGAAGAAAACTTGCAGCGCAACATCGCCACGGGCCACATCGACAAATTGAGGCAAAAAAGCAAAGAAAAAAAGAGCCGTCTTCGGATTAAGGACATTAACAGCAATACCCTGGTAAAATACACGGGCCAATTTCTGTGGTTTAACCGTCTCCAGCGATGTGACCGACTCCGAAACCGTAAACTTGCGAATACCCAAATAGATCAAATAGGCCGCACCCAAATATTTCACCACATTAAAAGCCAAAGCCGATGACACCAGCAACGCCGACACCCCTAACGCCGCCGCAGCCACATGAAACACCGTACCAACCCCAATACCAAGCGTCGATACAACACCGGCCATCCGGCCCTGGTCAATACTTCGCGCCACCACATATAAAACTGCCGGCCCTGGTGTGACTATCAAGGCTACGGCAGCGACCACAAAAAGAGTCAACGTTGAAAAATCGGGCATGTAAAACCTCCCCAGAAGAATTTACGTGGCACACATAATCACATCAAAATATGCGATTACTCATCACCATTGTAAGAAATATTTGAGTCGCCGGCCTGCTTTTTCGACACGTGGTTGGTCGCTGAATTGTTACGACTGCTCCTGAGGTGGGCAAATGTTTGCAGCCCTTGAGGCGTTAAGGCAAAATGCACACGCCCATCTTCGACCTTAACCGAGAGATTACCGTCAATGACGTTCTGAAGTAAGCCGGTATCCAATTTGATACCCTCGGCCCATTTGATCAGAACGAAAAAGTCATCTTCGGAAAAATCACCTTGTCCTTCGCTTAGGGCTATGGCCAAATTCTCAATTTCTTCTTTAGATAGAAGGGGTTGCGGTTGAATAGTCATCCTCGGCGTCTCCTCGCACAGACGGCTTCTTGTTTGTTGTCACCAGCTAAGACGCCCCAATACCAGGCGGCAAACAGTACCAAGAAGTTTCCGCTTACACACATTATAGTTAGGCCTAAAAAATTAAACTATCAATTGACTATGTTATTATAGTACAAACGTTCGTGTTTTGTCTAGAGGGACACCCCAATGTTAGACAAATGTTCCATACAAGCCGGTTACAAAACCCGCTTTAATGAATACTGTCCCGCTGTATCAGGTTATGGTATACTGTTGAGGCGCTGCCCCTTGAGCCAGCGGCGGCATTACTCCATTAAAAGAAGAGGTTAACCGTGAGCGTAGATGACAAAGTAACCATTATTAGCGGCGCAAGCGGTGGCTTGGGCCAGACCGTTAGCGAAATTTTTTATCAGGCTGGAGCCAAGGTTGTCCTTGTTGGTACAACGCTTGGTAAAGTTCAGGCTTTAGCCGATACAATGGATTCCAGCCGCTCCCTTCCCTTGGCGGCCAATTTAATGCACGCCGATGGTGCAGAAGCCGTTGTTCAAGCCACACATGATAAATTTGGCCGGGTCGATATTCTGCTCAACCTGGCCGGCGGTTTCACCGGTGGCACCGCTGTCCATGAAAGTGACGGCAGCGACCTGGACAAAATGCTGGCAATCAATCTGCGAACCGTCTATAATATGAGCCAGGCCGCCGTTAAACCGATGATCGCGCAACAGTGGGGCCGCATTGTCAATACGGCTTCGCACGATGCCCAAAAAGGCCGCGCTAAGTTCAGTGCCTATGGCATCAGCAAAGCCGCCGTCCTTCGCTTAACCGAGTCGATGGCCGCCGAGGTCAAGCCTTACAATGTTATCGTCAACGCCCTCCTCCTCAGCGCCATCGACACCGAAGCCAACCGCCAGGCCATGCCCAAGGCCGACCCCAGCAAATGGATTAAACCGTCCACCATTGCCAAAACCGTGCTCTTTCTATGCAGCGATGATCTCGCTATCTATGGCGCAGGCATCCCCCTTGAAGGAAAGAGTTAAAACTAAACATTAGCAATTAAAAATTAGAAAGGAAATGATCGTCGATGTCTGACAACGCCTTAGCTAAAATCTCCTCTCTCGGTCAATCGATTTGGTATGACAATATCGAACGGGGTATGTTAGAAGAAGGTGAGCTAACCCGTATGGTCGAAGAAGATTACGTCGTTGGCGTAACCTCAAACCCGACCATCTTCCAAAAAGCCATCTCCGGCAGCACAGCCTACGATGCCCAAATCGAGGAAATTGTGGCCGAAACACCCACCATCCCCATTAAAGACCTCTATGAAAAACTCGCTATCCAGGATATTCAAATGGCCGCCGATGTACTCCAGCCGGTCTATGAACGCACTAACGGCGATGACGGCTACATCAGCCTTGAGGTTTCGCCGACGCTGGCCAACGACACCGAAGGCACCATCGCCGAAGCAAAACGACTGTTCGAAACAGTGAGCCGCCCCAATTTGATGATCAAAATTCCGGCCACCGCCGCCGGACTGCCGGCCATCACCGAGGTCATTGGCTCCGGCATTAACGTCAATGTCACGCTGATGTTTTCGCTGCAAAATTATATCGATGTTGCCAACGCCTACATCGCCGGACTGGAAAAGCTCGATCAAGCCGGCGGCGATTTAGGCCAGATCGCTTCGGTTGCCTCGTTTTTCGTCAGCCGGGTCGATACCCTCATCGACCAACTGCTCGATGACGTGGGCAGCGACGAGGCTAAATCGCTGCAAGGAAAAATTGCCATCGCCAATGCCAAAGCCGCCTACAAAAAGTTCAAAGAAATTTTTGGCAGCGACCGCTTTCAACAGCTCGCTCAAAAAGGTGCCCGCGTCCAGCGCCCACTGTGGGCCAGCACCAGCACCAAAAATCCGGCCTATCGCGATATCCTTTATGCCGAGGAATTGGTCGGCCCCGACACGGTCGATACCATGCCGCCGGCCACGCTGGCAGGTCTAAAAGACCACGGCGAAATTCGAGCCAGTCTGGAAGAAGGTCTCGACGGTGCTCCGGCGCTGTTGGAAAAATTACAAAACTTGGATATCAGCTACGATGACGCTACACAAAAATTGCAGGACGATGGGGTGGTTGCCTTTGCGAATTCCTTTGTCGATTTACTTAAAACGCTGGAAGACAAGCGCGAAGCCATCGTCTCACGCCAGGTGAGCTTGATGACGGCAGCTTTAAACGGCTATCAGGATACAGTCGATATACGGCTACGAGCCTGGGATGCGGCCAAAGTTGCCAGCCGTTTGTGGGACATCGACGGCACGGTCTGGGTTCCTGATCCCGACCAGGCCGCCCAAACCAACGATTTAATCAACCGCCTGGGCTGGCTCAATCTACCGGCCAATATGATGACAGAAGTCGATACGCTGACCGAATTCGCCACCGAAATTAAAGCCGCTGGCTTTGAAGAAGTCGTGCTGCTCGGAATGGGCGGCAGCAGTTTGGCCCCGGAAGTGTATATGAAGACGTTCGGCGCGAAAAACGGTCTACCGCTCACCGTCCTCGACAGCACCGATCCCGACCAAGTGACTGCGGTGGCCAACGGCATAGCGGATCTGTCCAAAACGCTTTTTATCGTCTCCAGCAAGTCGGGCGGCACGATTGAACCGCTATCATTCTTTAAGTATTTTTATGATCAGGTGGGTCAAACAAAACCGAATGCCGGTGAGAATTTTATCGCCATCACTGACCCTGGTAGCGGACTGGAGAGGCTGGCTCAGGAAAAAGGATTTCGCCGCACCTTTTTGGCCAACCCCAATGTAGGCGGGCGCTACTCAGCGCTGACCCACTTTGGGCTGGTTCCCGCCGCGCTCATCGGCGTTAATCTGGCTAAGCTGCTGCGCCGAGCCAACAGCATGGCCGATGCCTGCCGCAACAGTGCCCCTCATAACCCCGGCCTGGAACTCGGCGCGGTTATGGGCGAGTTGGCGCTGCTAGGTCGCGATAAACTGACCTTCTTCACCTCGCCTAAGATAGCCGCTTTTGGAGTTTGGGCCGAGCAGTTGATTGCCGAGAGTTTAGGTAAACAGGGCGTCGGCATTTTGCCGGTGGTCGATGAGGCGATCATCCAACCCGCATTTTATGGATACGATCGCGTTTTTGTCTATCTGCGTATGGCCGATGATGATAATGTAGAGTTAGACGGTCAGGTGAACGTGCTGGAAGCCGCCGATCATCCTGTCATTCGTATCGAAATGGATGAGTTGGAAGATCTGGGGCAGGAATTCTTTCGCTGGGAGATGGCTACCGCCGGCGCGGGGGCTATTCTTAAGATCAATCCGTTCGACCAGCCTAACGTTGAGCTAGCCAAAATCAAAGCGCGCGAGTTAATGGCTCAATTTGAAAAAACCGGCGCTCTACCGTCAGAAGCCCCAACCATCGATTACGATGACATCGACGCCTACGGACCGGCTATGGGCGAAACGGTCACCGAAGCGCTGCGAGCCTTCCTGCTCAACTTGAAGCCGAATAACTACATTGCCATTATGGCTTATCTACCGTACACGGAGGAGATCGATGCAGCGCTCAACGAACTTCGTTTAACCTTACGCACGGCCTTGAGAGCAGCTACTAGCGTGGGTTATGGTCCTCGTTTTCTCCATTCAACCGGCCAACTTCATAAAGGCGATGCCAACAACGGTCTCTTTATTCAAATCACCCATACGCCGACCACAACTGTTGATATTCCGGGCGAAAAATACAGCTTCGCCACGCTTGTTGCAGCGCAAGCGCAAGGCGATTATAACGCCTTACAAGAAAATGGCCGACGCCTGATCCGTTTTCATATCGAGGCCGGTCAGGATATTGCCGCTTCTATCCGTAAACTGATACCATTTTAATGGTGTTGACTTGATCGCTAAAGTCAAAATCAATGGAAATATGGCCTGTAACGGGCCATATTTCCATTGATTGGTTGCCCTACTTAAACTCTTTTCCTATTGAACTTTAAGATTTTCTCCTTTACCATTAATGTTATAGAGGCTAATTTCAAGAATTATTTCTAATTCAGGTGAGAAGTCGTAACTTTAATCATGTGCGACTTTTTTGGGATATAAATTTTACCCCATCTATTACACAACTACTTCTACTATCACATCTCATCTTTGGGACAAGGGCAATGCCATGACTTTTTACAACGTCAAAGGTCAACAGATCCATGTTAAGGAAGAGGGCAATCCGAAAAACCAACTTGCCTTACTCATTCACGGTTGGTCAAGTTCCTGGTATGCTATGTCGCCACTGCTGCCGATGCTCAAGCGGCGATTTCATTGTATTGCAGTGGATCTACCCGGCTATGGTCAATCCCCGCCCAGTTCTGAGCATGAATCGATGAACCACTATGCTGACCTCATGGCAGAGTTGATTCGCAAGGTAAGCCCCAACCAACCGGCGGTTATTGTGGGTCACTCAATGGGAGGTATGATTACCCTGACATTGACGCTGCGCTACCCGGAGCTGGTCGAGCGCATTATTTTACTCTGCCCAACCGTTAGCGGACGCCTCTCACTCTTTACAAACCTGTTTATTTCACCCGGCATCCTGGTTGAACGTTTTGTAGCTCCCCAGATCTCCAGAGTCCTTCAACCATATCTGACCCCGCTAACCGATCATCTCATGCGTCCGGCCTCACTTTCAGAACGAGGCGGTATTACTCAGGACGATTATGAGCGTCTACGCTCTGATGCGCGAAACCCCAATCAAAGCCGGGTGCGAGCGCAATGCTTTTGGGCCATGCGGCAAGGCGATCTACGCGGTCAATTAGAGCCAATTATAGAGACTCCATCGCTCGTTATTTGGGGTATGGAAGATAACACTGTACCCTTAAAAGACGCCAGCGCTCTGGTTGATGAATGGCCCGACCTTGATCTGCGCATCTTGCCCCGTGTGAGTCATTGGCCACAATTTGAAGCCCCCGAGATTACACGACGTTATATTAAAGCCTTTTTAGGCAAACCTCTTAAACTTATTCAGGCTGTCTTCTAAACAACCCTTAAAGTATCCGTCTAAACATAAAGATTGTCTTTTTATCTCCTTACGCTATAATAAAAGCGCCGTTTATTTGATTAAACTCTACTATTTACGAGGAGGTAAAGGTCACATGGAAGCACTCTTAGGCTTAATTCCCTGTATTGGCTTACTGGGGGTTATCCTTCTTTTCTTAGTTTTTTCATCTATTAGAGTGGTACAAGAGTATGAGCGGGGAGTTATTTTTCGCTTGGGTCGTTTTGTAGGAGCTAAAGGACCCGGTATTTTCTTTATCGTCCCTTTTATCGACAGGATGATGAAGGTTGATTTGCGGACGGTCACTCTAGATGTTCCCAGCCAAGAAGCGATTACGCTCGACAACGTAACCCTCAAAGTCAATGCGGTCGTTTATTTTCGGGTAATGGACCCCGGCAAAGCTATTATTCAGGTGGAAGATTACCGACGCGCAACCTGGCAAATAGCCCAAACTACTTTACGAAATGTCATCGGCCAAAGCGAACTAGATGATTTGCTTGCCAATCGAGAAAAGGTTAACGAAGAAATCCGTCAAATTATTGATGACCAGACCGAACCGTGGGGAATTAAGGTCTCGATTGTTGAAGTGAAGGATGTAGAGTTACCGCAGGCCATGCAGCGGGCCATGGCTCGACAGGCCGAGGCCGAGCGTGAAAAACGGGCGAAAATTATTCACGCCTCCGGAGAATTTGAAGCCTCTAAGCAGTTGGCTGAAGCAGCCGAAATTATTGGTCGTGAGCCGGCAACGTTGCAACTCCGCTACTTACAAACACTAACCGAAGTAGCTGCCGAGAAAAATTCTACAATTATTTTCCCGCTTCCTATTGATATCATCTCTGCATTGCTTAGAGGGTTTAATCAAGAATCATCGGGCGATTGAGTATATATTTCCACGTTCATGAGCTTACTAGGCGGCGCTATAACAACTGATAGTGCCGCTTTTGTTTACCCCACAAATAATATTATGTTGAATCGACAGATTTTGTGTGGTATAATTCGTTAAAATGTTAGCATTGATATGAGGCAATCTGATGAGCGGAATTGTCGGCGCAATAAAAACCCTGTACATTAAGTTTTTGGTGTGGCTAGGCGCGGAACCACCAGAGGGTTTCGAACAGCTTTTACCCGATACCACCTGGCCCAAAACCTACACACTTAAACAGGGGGATACAATTTTCTCCGTCGCGAGAAAATTTGGCGTTCATTACGAACGTATCGCCCAGGCCAACGGCATCAAAGACCTGGAGTCAGTTAAGCCCGGTCAAACCCTTACCATTCCTGGACCCGATTGGAAGCCGGAAGAAGAACCTGCCCCAGAAAAGCCCGAAGAAACGAAGCCACCCACCAAACCATCCAAACCTATCCCCAAAGAAGAACCCACCGAAGAGGTTCCTGTTGACGAAGAAGAACCTCCAACTGATGTTGAGTTACCGGAGTGGCTGGAAGATATCGAACCGGAAGAGGTTGAGGAAACACCTGAACCAGAGGAAAATGAAGAGGAACAGCCGGCTCCGGAGCATATCCAGGAACCTCTGCCCGATATAGAACCAGCCGAACCTGACGACGCTGTTGAAGAAACGCCGCCGGAAGAGGAAATGATCTTCCGTTATGAAGTGCAGCGTGGCGATACCCTTAACGCCATTGCTCGGCGCTACAGTATTACGGTTAAAGATCTTATTGAAGCCAACCAACTGGTCGACTCGAACATTTTTCCGGGTCAAAAACTCATTATTCCCGGCTACAAGCTACCCAAAACGGAACCCACACCCGATGCGCCGCCCCATCGCCCGCTTCCGGATGTGGGAGAGCAATTTATCTACACGGTTGTCAGCGGCGATACCTTAAGCTCGATTGCCAAACGATACAGTATTACCGTGCGTGAACTTATCGAGGCCAACCAACTTGAAGATCCCAATCGAATTCATATCGGGCAAAAGTTGGTTATTCCGGGCGTTTTGCCTACACCAGAGCGCCCCAAACCGCCGGACGAGGCAAAACCAACGCCGATATCCATTACCCCTGCCGATCCTACTTTTCCACCGCTAGGTCCGTCTACAGCGGTTAGAGCTTTATACGCCAGTTATTTCGCTATTGGTCATACTGAGTTTCGCCAGCGACTGTTTAATTTACTTGATACAACGGAATTGAATGCAGTTGTTATCGACGCAAAAAGCGACTATGGTTGGCTAAGTTACCCTACACAAGTGGCCTGGGCTAAGGAAGTAGGAGCCAACCGCCCTACAGTTCGAGATTTTGCAGAACTTATGGAACAGCTTAAGGCCCGAGGCGTTTATACCATTGCGCGCATGGTCACCTTCAAAGACAATGTGCTGGCCAAAAGCTATCCGGAGTTGGCAATTAAAACTCAAGCCGGAAGCGTTTGGGCAGATAACAATGCTATGGCCTGGGCAGATCCATTTCTACGTGAGGTTTGGGATTATAACATTCAGGTAGCAACCGAAGCTGTTCAAATCGGCTTTGATGAAATTTTATTCGATTTCTTGCGCTTTCCAACCGTAAGCCAGGCCGGCACACCATTTCTATCGCAGGAAATCAACCAAGAAACGCGCGTAGCCGCTGTAAATGGCTTTCTCAGTGTGGCTCGAGGTCAGCTAAAACCGCTGGGAGTAAAAATAGCTGCCAGCACATTTGGCTACACATCTTGGCGCAGCGATGACTCTCTCATCGGGCAAGATATTGAACGTATGGCCCAATATTTGGATGTTATGTGCCCTATGCTGTCACCTTCTACCTTTAGTAAAGGTATTCCCGGCTACAAAATGGCGATTGCTCACCCTTATGAAGTTGTTTATCAGAGCGCACTGCGAGTCGTCAATCGCATTCAAGCATCCGGCTGCACTGTTCGGCCCTGGATTCAAGATTTTCAAGATTACCGTTTTGATCAACGTAGTTATGACCGGGAGGGAATTCAAGCGCAAGTTAAGGGCTGTTTTGACGCCGGCTGCGAAGGGTTTATGGCCTGGAATCCGCAGGGAGACTATACGAGCGAAGCCTATGCTCCGATGACTGCGCCGGAACCGTCTATATAAAACACGGCACGGCTCGGGTGACAATCCGAGCCGTGCCGTGTAAAACGGACTATATAACTGGCTGTCCGTTAGAGTAACGGATTTAACAAAAATGCTTAACTTACAATGCTGCTTTAGCGGTTTCTACCAATTTGGTAAAAGCTGAAGCATCGCTTATCGCGATATCGGCCAGAACTTTTCGATCAAGTTCAATGCCGGCTTTTTTAAGCCCATTCATAAATGTGCTGTAGCTCATATCATTTTGCCGGGTAGCAGCATTAATTCTAGCAATCCACAACTTGCGGAATTCACGCTTTCGTACGCGCCGGTCGCGGTAAGCGTACTCCAACGATTTCATCATTGCTTCATTGGCGCGTTTAAAGAGCTTATGCTTACTACCACGCTGACCTTTGGTTATTGCCAACACCTTTTTATGGCGGCGTTGGGTTTGCGGTCCACCTTTTACTCTCACAATATACCTCTACTTTCCTTTTTTCGCGTACGGGATAAGTTTTTGTATACGCTTCTTTTCGCCCGACGTCGTAACTTCTATCATTTCATCGAAAAGGTATTTTACACGTTTGCCTTTTTTACGGCGCAAGTGACTTTTACCAATTTTTGTGCGCATCAACTTACCGGAGCCAGTATACTTGAAACGTTTTGCGGTTGACTTGTGCGTTTTTATCTTTGGCATTACAACTTTATCCTTTGTCCTGATTGTTCAAATGGAATATATTATCCGGCCGCTAGGCCGCTGTAACTTACTTATTGGGAGCTAAAACCATTAACATGGTCATCCCTTCCTTAGAAGGGCGCTGCTCAACAATAGCCACATCCTCTAACTCTTGGGCAATGTGGGTCATCAAATCTAAAGCAACCTCTGGGTGAGTTACTTCTCGACCTCTAAAGCGGAGCCGAACCTTTACTTTTGCTCCTCGGCTCAAGAAAGTTCTGGCTTGCTTCAACTTATAGCCAATATCATGCTCACCTGTTTTTGGGCGCAACCGAATTTCTTTAACTTCTACTTTGGTTTGACTCTTGCGAGCATCACGGTCCCGCTTTTGGGCTTCGTATAAATACTTACCGTAATCCATCAACCGACAAACCGGCGGTTTGGCATTTGGAGCGACTTCAACCAAGTCCGTATCACGCTCTTGAGCAATTCTAAGCGCTTCTTTGGTTGTCATGATGCCCAACTGTTCACCCCCTACGTCAATAAGACGAACTTCGGGTGACTTTATTTGCTCGTTAATATTGCGCTCGTCTTTGTTACTTATGACTCACTCCCCCTCTTAATACCAATAAAACGTTAAAATTGTGGACAATTTGCAAATATATGCCTTTATATCTTTAATTTTTCATTACAAGTGCAGCTATAAAATATATCATACGGTGCCGTTCTCGTCAAGTCGAAACCACCCTATTGGATGGTCAAAAGCCTATTTCAACGCATTTTTGTGCCTTGTAAGGCGGAGAGAAGTACGATTAATTTTTACTTAATTGGTGATACCATCGTCGTCATCATTATTTTTACGTAAGACGGTAATACTCACGGTATGTCTTTCGATCTGCGGACTACCCTGAAGCTGAGTCGTCAACACATACGTGGTATCACGACCGGGACAAACCTCTTTTTCACCCGAGCGCG
>JAGRBY010000203.1 GCA_020433835.1 Anaerolineae bacterium
AAACTTGTCCTCGCGTAGGCGGGGAAACATGCGGGAATGACATCGGTAACTGTTCCTCCTCGAAACACATATAGAGCCAAACTCAAACTTTATAAAGCGTAATGCGTGAATTCTGAATTACGCGCACATTTTACGTTTTACCTCCCTCAAGCGAGAAAGCTGCGTCACTTCCTCCAGAAGAATGGCGTAAATAAGACCAATACAGTAAATAGTTCCAGCCGGCCCAGCAACATCAAAAATGATAAGAACCACTTACCCAGCCCGGGGATATGGGCAAAGTTGGCTGTTGGCCCAACGCTGCCCAACCCAGGCCCAATATTGCCCAGGCAAGCGATAGTCGCGCCTATCGCCGAGATAAAATCAAGCCCAATCATCGTCATAATCAGCGACGACATCACGAACACCAGCATATAAAGGATAGAAAAAGCCAGAATATTGGTCATAATATTCTGCGGCACAGCCCGCCCATCGAGCCGAACCGGAATAATGGCTCTGGGATGCAGCAGTCGTTTTAGTTCGACCAGGCTATTCTTAATGATGAGCAGCAGTCTGACCACTTTAATTCCCCCGGCGGTAGAGCCGGCTGACCCCCCGGTAAACATCAGCATAAAAACGATAAACAACAGCGGCAGCGCCCACGTCTCGTAATCAGCAGTGACGAAGCCGGTCGTGGTAACAATGGTCAATGTGGTAAACATACTGTCTCGAAACGCACGTTCAACGCCCAATCCATCGTTAAAGATTAAGCCGACGGTGTGAATTAAGCCCACAATAACCACGCTCAGCGTATAAAAACGAAACTCCTCATTATGCCAGACCCGATCAAAACGCCGCTTGAGAAAAAAGTAGTGAATAGCAAAGTTGGCACCGGCAAAGTACATAAACAAAATAATAACGTACTGAATATAGGGCTGATCGTTGTAATAGGCGATACTGGCCTGTTTGGTTGAAAAGCCGCCGGTCGCCATGGTCGCAAAGCTATGGTTGATGGCATCGTACAACGGCATATCGCCCAGCATCAGCAGCACCGTCTCGATGACCGTTAGCAAAAAGTAGATAAACCACAGCCGCTTGGCCGTCTCTTTAACCCGTGGATGGATCTTATCCGCTGTTGGGCCGGGAACCTCTGCCACAAAGAGCTGCATGCCCCCAATGCCCAAAATAGGCAGAATAGCCAGCGACAGCACAATAATGCCCATACCGCCAATCCAGTGGGTCATACTGCGCCAAAACAACACCCCTTTAGGTATCGACTCGATATCATTAAGCACCGACGCGCCGGTAGTAGTAAACCCCGACATCGTTTCAAAAAAGGCGTCAGTGTAGCTGGGGATCGCGCCGCTAAAGACGAACGGTAAGGCCCCAAACAGTGACATCGTCACCCACCCCAGCGTCACAATTAAATAACCCTCGCGCTTACCGATGCTCGTCCGGTCGCTGTGGATAGTTACCCCCCAGCAGGCCACTCCGAAAATAACAGTGAACGCACTGGCCGTGAGGATAGGTATAACATCATCACTACCGTAATAGAAAGAAAAGGGCAAACCAACCAGCATCATCGCGCCGCTAACAATCAACAGTAAGCCCAGGGTGTTTACAACAACTTTGGTATTAATCATAGGAATGAATTAGATACTCTCTCAACAGTACGGCCCTTTTATCTACGGCAAACTTTAGCTTTGCCTCAGGTCATCCCGCACTCTTGAGGTGACACAACCGCATTAGTGGAAAAATTTCTCAACTTCGTGGATAGCTTCCGGCTTGGAAAAAACAACAACCCGGTCATTTGGTTTCAACTGTGAGTCACCGACGGTAATAAAACTCTGCTCGCCGCGAATGACCCCACCAATGATGGCCCCTTTGGGAAACCCGACCATATCTTTAATAGCCCCTTCCGTAATACGCGTATGGGGCTTCACAATATATTCAACCACTTCGGCATCGGCATCGCTTAAGTTCATGAGCAGCACAATTTCGCCCTTGCGGATAAAACTGAAGATGTGGCTGGCTGCGATCAGTTTTTGGTTGATAACCGTATCGATGCCCAACGTTTGGGTTAAATACAAATACCCCATATTCTCCACCAGCGCGATGGTTTTCTTAACGCCCATTTTTTTGGCCGATAGACAAGACAGAATGTTCGTTTCGGTGTCGCCCGTTACAGCGATAAAGGCATCCATCGTTTCGATGCCCTCTTCAACAAGCAGGTCGATGTTGCGGCCATCCCCGTGCAGCACCATGGTTCGATTGAGTTGACCGGCCAGATGATTACACTTATCGCGATCAATTTCAATGAGCTTGACCGAATAATTATGTCCCAGCCGCTGCGCCGTCTTGAAACCGAGCTTACTCCCACCCAAAATCATCACCGTCTT
This sequence comes from Anaerolineae bacterium, assembly GCA_020433835.1. The sequence continues at coordinate 2,376 of JAGRBY010000203.1, forward strand.
AATCTTGATCTTTTCATGCCCGGTGAAAGCGATAATCTCGTCGATAGCCGCCGTATCGGTGATGATAAAGATGAGATCGTGCCGACGTAAGCTGTTATCGCCGGTCGGAATAATGGTCTGCTGGTTACGCACAACCGCGACAATACGGAAATTGAGATGGGAATAGGTGCGGGCTATCTCGATGATGCTTTTGTTGACCACGGGTGCGTTTTCGGTAACGGTCAACTCCAGCAAGGTCAGCTTGCCGCCCTCAAATTCAAAGGCATTGCGGGCTGTCGCCTGTTTTATAAGCCAGACAATCTCATTCATCGCCAGCGCGCTCGGATAAATCATCGAGTCGATGCCCAACGCTCCAAAATTGACAGCGCATTTGTCTTCTAAAAACTCCGAATTCTCGACCCGCGCAATCGTTGTTCGAACCCCAAGCTGTTTGCCGATGGTTGCCGACAGCATGTTGATTTCTTCAAGCTGCGTGACGGCAATCAGCATATCGGCCGACGCGACACCCGCATCACGCAGCGTTTTGATCGAGGTGGCGCTGCCCTCGATGGTGATAACGTCGGTATGCGCCTCCACCAACGCCAACACATCGGGGTTGGGATCGATGACGGTAATATCGTGATCTTCTTGCGACAACATTCGAGACAGATAAAAACCCACTTCGCCGGCCCCGGCAATAATAATCTTCATGGGCACCTTTCGTTACAAAACAAACCTATATCACAACAATTGAATTATGAGGGATAACCATACAATTGTAAATCCTCGGCCAAAAATCCTCATTTAAACTTTGATAAAAAAACGGTTAGAGTGAAAAAATTGAGAGACCAGGTATCAGAGATTAGAGACTGGAGACTACTGGAAATAATTCTCCAATCTCCAGTCCCTAATCCCCTTCCTCCTGCTGCGCCAGAAAATCCCGATCAGCCGGGCTTAAATCCAGCGAGGCCAGCAGATCGGGCCGGCGCTTGAGCGTGCGGAGGAGAGACTGCTGCCGCCGCCACACTTCCAGCCGGGCGTGATGGCCCGACAACAAAATATCCGGGATACCGTGGCCGCGATACTCCGCCGGACGGGTATAATGGGGATGCTCCAACAGCCCCGCCGAGTGCGAGTCTTTGGCCGTGGCAGCGGCATCGCCCAGAACGCCGGGCACAAGCCGCGTCACGGCATCGACCACAATCATGGCTGCCAGTTCGCCGCCGGAGAGGACGTAATCGCCAATCGACAGCTCATCGGTTGCCAGATATTGGCGCACCCGCTCGTCGATGCCCTCATAGCGACCACAAATCAACAGCATGCGATCACCCGTCGCCAGTGCCTGCGCCACCGGTTGTTTGAGGAGACGACCCTGCGGCGTCAACAAAATAATGGGTGGATAACCGCCCTGAGCGTACAGCGTCGCGTAACCTTCATCAGGAACGGTGAGAGCCAAAATCGCCTCGACGGCGTTGAAGATCGGCTCCGCCTTCATAATCATCCCCCCACCGCCGCCGTAGGGCGTGTCATCGGTGACGCGATGCTTACCGGGCGCGTAATCGCGAATGTTATGCAGCGCAATCTCAACAAAGCCGCCCTCTTGGGCTCGTTTAATGATGCTGGCCTCAAACGGGCCGTCGAACATCTCCGGAAATAGGGTTAAAATATCAAAACGAATCATAAAATTGGTCGGTGTTGGGTGCTAATCGTTATCCTCTATCTGCAATTCAATCCGGCCTGTGCCGATAGAGACATTGGCCGACGGCTCGCGCAGCCCTACAATAATCACTTCCTCCGTCTCTTCCAGGTTATCCTCAAGAATCGAAAGCTCAATGTACCCTTCCCGCTCGCCTTGTGCGATCTCGAGCGTGCCGGGAGTAAAGGTGTAATCCTGCCCCTGATCAGCCGTGCTGTTGATAATATAATAATTAACCCGGACGGGACGGTCGGCTGGCCGGTCGAGTGAAACTTCAATCAGCACGCGCCCATCATACTCGTTAACCCGATAGCGCGGCGGTGAACTGAGAAAAATGCGGGTTAAAAAGGGCTGTCGCTCGGTAAAGCTGGCCTGAATGCTGGCCGAATCCGGCAGCGGTGTGGTTTCCGGCGTGGCGGTCGGCGGTTGGTTGGGACTATCATCAAAGGCGTCGGGCGTGCCGTCCAGGTCGGTATCCCGGCTCTCCGGGTCCCACATATTAACCACTTCCACATCATCGCGCACACCGTCGGAGTCGGTGTCGGCCCGCAGCGGGTTGGTGTTAAGTTCCTTCAACTCGGCTCCATCCGGCAGGGTATCGCCGTCGGTGTCGTAGCTGTTGGGATCGGTGTTGGCCGCCAACTCTTCACGGTTGGTTAGCCCGTCCCGGTCGGTATCCTCATCGAGCCAGTTAGCCGTGGCCATAATCGCGGTGGCGGTTGCTCCCATTTCGCGGGTCGCCCGAATGGAGCCGGCTTCCGAGGCCGCTGTTGAGGTCGCGCCGATAATGCCCGCCTGCTGACCAAGAAAACCGGGGATCTGTAAATAGAGAACCAGCACAGCACAACTGCACAACAGCAGCGCCAACAGGCTAATCAAGGCCCAACGCACCGGCAACTGCCCATTGCTGGTAATTTGCCCGCTTTGGGTGGCCATCTGCTGGTTGGTCGACGTGACCACTATCGAGAAGGTGCGGGTCTGGCTGTCGCCGACCAGATAGCGCCGTCGGGGCGCGACCTTGAAATCAACCGTCCCTTTCTGGCCGACATCCAGCTTAAGCTGCTCACGCGTAGGCTGGAACTTGAGCCGGTTGTCCTCTTTGGGCTGGATGGTGAAGTTTTCAACCGTATTGCCCAGATTTTCGACCGTTACCTGCGTTGTCTGCTCGCCGCTTAGCTCCTGAGGCCACAGCGTAGCCTCGAACTGATAAAACGGCGCAACCGTCAACACCGTGTTAATCTCTTCAATCTGACCGGGGTCATGCTGGTTGACCACCTGAATGGTCATTGTACGCCGTCCGGCCCGGCTTTGCGGCGACCAGGGCGGCTGAATGTCGATGGTTACCTCTTTCCGCTCTTGCGGCGCAAGCACGGCGGTCGACGGCGAAACGGTTATCCATTCGGGCGGCAGGCCATCAACCCGAATATGGCGGGCATCGTCCTGGGTGCCGTTGTTATACATCAAAACGCGGTAGGCCACGCTCTCGCCGGCCTTGACCGTTTGGGTTGAACTATCAAGCGAAATCCTGAGGTCGGTCAGCGGCAGCGCCGGAGGCTCGGTTTTGGCCTGTTTATCAGGCAGCGTTAGCCCATCGATACAGTCGGCCAGGTCTTGGGCCATGCCTTTGAGGCTCAGATAACGCTCGGCCGGGTCCTTTGCCAGCGCCCGCAGCAATATCTTCTCGACGGCTTCCGGCAGGTTGGGGTTAAGCGAGCGCGGCGCGGGCGGCTGCATTTCAACGTGCATATTCAGCGCATCTTCCAAATTGGGCGGCCAGAAGGGCGGCTGACCACACAGAATATCGTACAGCAGCACGCCCATGGTGTACACATCGCTGCGTAAGTCGGTGCGATGGCCAAGCAGCAGCTCCGGCGAAACCTGGTAGATCAACCGCCGCACCGAAACGTTGCCCGATTTAATCACTTCCTGGTTAGGTCTCAAGAAGCCCAGATTGATAAAAACCGGATGCCACGTACTGCCGTTATCCATCTTATCGGGCTTGAGCATAATGTTTTTGGGTTTGGTGCCCGGATGCAAAACGCCATGCTGGTGCAGATAGTCGACGGTCAGGCATAGTTGACGCCCCAGTTTCAGCAGTTGGTTAAGCGGCACATGCTTAAATGACTGGCGGGCTTTGTCCAGGTCGTAGCCGGGGATGTACTCCATGATGATGTACAGCATTGAACCGACCTGCCCATAATCGTAAATTTTGACGATAGAGGGATGGTCGAGCTTGATGGCGGTACGCACTTCCTGCTGAACCCGTTCGACAAGGGCCGGCTCATCAACGCGATTGAGGTCGATGACTTTGATAGCAACATCGATGCCCAGTTTGTTATCATAGGCTTTGAAGATGGCCCCCAACCCGCTGCGATCCAACACATCATCCAAGCGATAACGGCTAGCCAGCTCCTCGTTCAGCAGCAGGCTGTTTTTGGTATTCATAATCTCGCTGTTGGTACGCACCGAGCGCGGCGGGCGGGTGGGAGTTGTTTGGGTTGTCATCTGGGCCGACGACTTTTTGCCCCGTGTGCGCTGCACAAACGTTTGGTAGGCCTCCGGTTTCTCGGCCTCGATAGTATCGAGTAACTTTTTTAGCTGGCCTTTCGCCGCCGCACCTTCAACAAGATGTTGAATTTTCTGATCGCGGCTCATCTCCGGCGTAAACCCCGCGGCCTCATTCGGAAAATGCGTCGTTGCAAAGGCATCGAACCCCTGCCCGCTAAAAACAAAGGTCAGAAGTTGGTGTATCATCTGTTTCTGTTTGTTGTTATAGGTAACACCCTCTGCCATTACTGCTCCTCAACTAACGGCCGATGATGCCGTTGACCCATCTTCTTATATTCCAACGCCTGGGGCTGTATGATCGACTGCGCGATCGTATGTCCTTTCGCGTTTGACCATATGATCGACTGCGCGATCGTATGTCCTTTCGCGTTTGACCCTATGATCGACTGCGCGATCGTATGTCCGTTCGCGTTTGACCGTATGATCGACTGCTCGATCGTATGTCCTTTTGCGTTTGACCGTATGATCGACTGCTCGATCGTATGTCCTTTCGCGTTCGACCATACGATCGACTGCTCGATCGTATGTCCTTTCGCGTTTGGCCTTATGATCGTCCTCTCGATCATATAATCCGATGCACCCGACTTTATGATCGCCCTCTCGATCAGACCTTCCGATACGTTTCACCACATGATCATCCTCGTGATCATACGGTTTGGCGTGTTCGACCGTAGGATCGATTATTCTACGCACAGTTCGATACACGCGACCATACAATCGAGCAGGCTATCAAACCTATTATCCATCGGGGAGGCCTCTATCAGGTTTACATGCGTCGCGATACCGTTCGCCGCTAAGGCAAAAACCGAGCACTGTGGGATTACCGTTCGGCGCTGAGGGCCTCACCACGATGCGTGCGTGACGCCTGTTCGGCGGATGGTCGAGGAGATTTTGAGCCGATAAGCCAGCGCCACCACTCGCGGCGAGCGTCCCACAGTCCTTGCAATCCCACATAACCAAAGCCCAAGACATAGAGCAAAATAAACGGCACGGCAAAGACGTGGCCATTAAGCAGCGCGATGACGGCTCCCAGCAGCGAATAGAGAGCCAGCGCCAGTTCACCCAACACCAGGCCATCAATGGGCAGGCGATAAACGCTGTCTTGCCAGCGGTCGGCATGGCTGTTGATGTTGAATTTGGGGGTGCGGCGAAAAACGTTGCCGACACCCAAAAGAGCTTCGATAACCGCTTTGGAGTTGTTTAGCGCAATCCCGCTGCCCAGCAAAATAAGCAGCGGCATCGCTTTATAATGGCGCAGCCAGTGGCGGGGGTATAGGCTGGCCTGGGCTACAGCGTAAAGCACAGGGGGGCCTAAACTGACCAGGCTCAGATAAATCAGCGGGAAGCGAACATTGTCGGTACCTTCGCCCCACATCAATATGGGGGTGATCAGGGCCAGGATGACCATTAACGGGTGGGCCAAGTAACTGCTTAAATGCACAATGGCCTGGTAGCGTACCCACCAGGAATAGTCTGAACGCAACACTCGCCAGCCAAGTTTCTTAAAGCATTGGATCGAGCCTTTGGCCCAGCGAAACTGCTGCCGTTTGAAAGCAGCGAGCTGCGGCGGTATCTCAGCCGGGGCCTCAACATCGCGCAGAAAGAGGCACTGCCAGCCGGCAAACTGGGCGCGATAGCTGAGATCAAAATCCTCAGAGATGGTATCGCCCTGCCAACCGCCCGATGTCTCGATGCAGCGCCGCCGCCAGACGCCGGCGGTACCGTTGAAGTTAATCAGCAGCCCGGATCGATTGCGTGCCGTTTGCTCGATGGCAAAGTGACCATCGAGCGCCAATCCCTGAGCCAGCGTTAGCCATGAATAATCACGATTAAGATGCCCCCAACGTGTCTGGATCAACCCCAGTTGAGGACGTCCGGCAAAATAAGGAATGGTTTGCCGCAAAAAGTTCGGATTGGGAATAAAATCGGCATCGAAAATAACAACAAACTCACCAGTCGCTGTGGCCAACCCGTTTTTTAGCGCGCCGGCTTTAAAACCAGGGCGTTCGTGGCGATGAATCAGCTCGATATTGACGCCCTGGTGGCGGTAGGTGTCCACCAGCATCTGGGCGATGGTGGTGGTATCATCGGTGGAGTCATCGAGAATTTGAATTTGCAATAAACGCGCCGGGTAATCGAGCCGGACGACCGCATCAACCAGGCGCTCTATGACCAGCGCTTCATTAAAGACGGGTAATTGCACGGTAACGGAGGGCAGATGGTGTTTCGCTTCGGGGCAGGGAGTAGGCCCGACGGCGTGTCGATGGCGTGCGTAAATGACCGTCAACACCCAGGCATTAAATCCATATATGGCTAACAACACGGCAACCAACACGTAAATGAAGATCAAAATAGACATAAATTATTGCCTCTCCAAAAAAACAAATCTGCAAGCCGTCCGGGTTGCAGATACCAGTCGTGAAGTATAGCACGAATGAGAATGGCTCACAAACTTAGATTTTTGCCGATGATTTCTTAAAACACACATGGTCATTATTCAGCCGCAAGACAACTTGGCGTAAATCAGGCTGAGGCTAAGCAGGCAAATTCAGATTGAGCCGCCACTATCTCAAAAAATCGGCTCGTTTTCTTAGCCTTCGCCTTAGCCTCAGCCTACTCATGATGACATCGATTGGTTGAGTAGTTACGGTTAATGAAGGATGTTTATCACAAGTAATGTTTACACCCTTTTGCTTTTCATCATTGGCTGTGTTTTAATGAAGGCGGGAGAAATAGAAATGTTTGGGAAAACGCCCGATTTAGAAGATGCCCGAGCGCAGATGGTTGAAGAGCAGCTCATCAAACGCGACATTAGAGATCCGCGCGTGCTGGCAGCGATGAGAAGCATTCCGCGTCACCGTTTTGTTGAAGAGAAACTACAGAAAGCGGCTTATCGGGATAGGCCACTGCCAATAGGGTATGGCCAAACGATTTCTCAACCTTACATGGTGGCGTTTATGACCCAAGCGCTCAATTTACCGGACGATAGGCCGACTAGCGTACTGGAAATTGGCACGGGATCCGGCTATCAGGCGGCTATACTGAGCCAGATAGCGACTCAGGTTTACAGTGTAGAGCGCATAACACCCCTGGCCGAGAAGGTCAAAGTATTACTGCCGGAGTTGGGTATTCATAATGTCGAAATTAAAATCACGGATGGGGGATACGGCTGGCTGGAGCACGCGCCCTACGATGGCATCATTGTTACCGCTGCCGCTCCAGAGATACCGGCCCCACTAATGACGCAGTTGAAAGATAGGGCGATGTTGGTTGTGCCGGTTGGCCCAAAACAAAAACAGTTTCTCCTGCGCCTGCAGCGACAGGGAGACAACATCGTTGAAGAAAATTTGGTTCCCGTTGCTTTTGTGCCGCTGTTGGGTGAGCACGGCTGGGAGAAGTAAAAACGATTACGAAGAATCGCCTCTCTTGAATTATTGAACTACCCGCCAGCCGAAAAGTGTTCCAACCACGGCCAGTGCCATCACCAACCCGGCAGCACAGGGCAGAGCCGACAATGGACCGGAGCTTTTGGCGGCAGGAGCCGGTACTGCCGCAGAATCCCCGTTTTCTGCTGCGGAAGTACTCTCCGCTTCTGCCGCAGCAGCTTTAACCTCTGCCTCATTGGACGGTTCGGTTACTTCTTTGTCCATCTCGGCGGTAACAGGTTCTTCGGCGGTGGTTACCTCCGCTTCGTCAACATCAGCCGCTTCGGTGCCGGGCAGAGGGGGCAGGCCTAAACTTTCGCGGAAAGCGTTGTCTAGCTGATCCATATTGAGGCCGATGGACTGTTCCAGCGCCTCATCATACAGCGCTCCTTCGGCAAAAATATCTAGTAGTTTGGTCATGGCCTCAGTGCCATAGGTGTCGGCCATAAATTTGACCACCGCCCCGCTTTGCCCATAGGCTAAATTGGCTTGAAGGGGATCGGATGGAAATGGACTTGATAGCGTGCGCAGCGTCATAAGCGTATTATTGGCGACAGCGCGATCAAAAAGGGGTTTGAAGTCTTCATCCAGTTCGTCGCGATTTTCGTTGTAAACGGCAATGCCTTCGTCAAGCCAGCGCGGCAGCGTGCTGCCCCCACCAAAGGGGTTATCCGTAGCCTGATGGATGACCAAATGAGACATCTCATGGGTCATGGCATTAAGGCCCCAATCAAGCTGCGCCGGACGGATGCCAATGACAACAACGCCATAATCCGTATAGGCAACACCGCCTGTCCACTCTTGAGCGCCGGCCGACATCGCATCGAGCAAAGCCTGCTGATCGCCATAGATGAATATCTTAATGGGGTTTTCAATCGTTGCGCCAAAATCGGCTTCCAGGGTGTCCAGAGCCTCATTGGCACGCTCGAAAAGGGTTTGCCCAAATGCCTGATCGC
>JAGRBY010000204.1 GCA_020433835.1 Anaerolineae bacterium
CAAAAGTGCAATAAAAACCGCAAAGACGCAAAGGGCGCAAAGTTTTTTGATTTAATTTTTCTTGGCCCCCTTTGCGTCTTTGCGGTTCGTTTTCTTGCTCAAAATACAAGAAGCCGTTTGGTTAGATATTAGGGCCTACGGCGCTACAATCATTGAGGCGGTGGAAGGAGTCCAGATGTAATCGTCGGCCTATTTATGTTGGCCCTCCGGCTCAGCACCATCGCCAAGAAGCAATACGGCGGTTCGCCGGCCTAACCGGCTATCATCGCCGCTAAAACAAAGGTATAGGCGCGACCTAATCGTTCGGGTAGGGCTATATTCCTTCAAATCGATTATACTGGCTAAAGGTATATTAAACAGTAGCCAGGAGGAATATCATGACTGAAAACACACCACCCACGTTGTATGAATGGGCCGGAGGGATGCCCACTTTTGAACGATTGACCGATATCCTTTATACTCGGGTTGAGGCAGAACCCTTGCTTGCGCCGCTATTTGCCAACGCTAGCCCAGAACATAGAAAATATGTCGCGCAGTTCATTGCCGAGGTTTTTGGTGGTCCGAAAAGCTACAGTGAAACAAAAGGCGGTCATCCCACCATGATCTCGCGCCATTTGGGGAAGAAGCTAACGGAAGCCCAACGGTCTCGATGGGCAAGTCTAATTGCAGCCTGTGCCGACGAAGCCGGGTTGCCGGATGACCCGGAGTTTCGTTCCGCATTTGTGGCGTATATTGAGTGGGGGTCTCGATTAGCGGTGATCAACTCGCAGCCGGGAGCCAGTGTAAATGTTGAAGCGCCGATGCCCAAATGGGGCTGGGGTGAAGTTGGTGGGCCGTATATAGCGCGTTGAGCCAGGCAAAATGGGTACAATCCGCTGACTGGCGGGTAGTCTTTGGACATATCAATACTGTCATACTAAAAAAGGAGAAAACAAACAATGGGAATTCTAGCGTGGATCATTTTTGGGGCACTGGCCGGATGGATTGCCAGTATCATTACCGGGCGAAACAATCAAATGGGTTGTATCACCAATATCATTGTCGGGGTCATCGGCGCTTTCCTGGGTGGCTTCATCATGAGTTTTATCGGTGGCAGCGGTGTTAACGGCTTCAATCTCTACAGTTTCTTTGTAGCCGTATTGGGGGCGGTCGTGTTGCTGGCAATATTGGGCGTAATTCGGCGCTAAGTGGCCGAGGCAGCGAAGTGACAGTTGGGCTATGTCACTTCGCTGTGCAATGGAGAAGTCCCTGCGGTACTCTAAGCATTTATACTGAAATCAGAATGAAACCAGAACTTTTTGGGTATCTGTTTCGTCATGCCCGCATGGTGTTAGCGGGCATGACGGCCAAAAGTTTCGGTCTCACTCTATTTTTAGTATAGAAGGTCTTTGGGAATTGAAAAAATGGTCAACTTCGGATAAAATCCGGGTAGTACTCCATGTTAAAATGCGAATTACTGGATCAGTAGCCAAGAGTTAGTGATTTAACAGATTTGCCACCGTGTTAACTCGGCTAACTATCGGTGACTGTTTTGAAACTGCTACCGTCAGGTCAAGGGGGACTATTGTTAGTATGCGGCGTCAGTCTACTTCTATTTTGATATTACCGATCAATGCTATTATCGGTATACTGGGAACTATCTATCGCAGTTCAATGATCGCCGGGGTTTTCTTATTCATCGTTTTAACGTTAACATGGCCGGTTCGAGCCAAAGAACCGCTCGTGTTAACCGACAGCCAGGGTGAATATCCTCTTGCAAGCCGGGACGTGTCTCATCAAGACTTCATTTTTAACGTCTCGCTGCCTCTCCAGACTGAACAAACTATTTACCTCCATTTTGAAAATGAAGCGACCATGTGCTTGCCCTCAACGCTTTGGTCGCCGGAAGCGTTGGACCAAGAAATTTATGCGGAACCGTTTAAGCATGGGCTTTTCTTTGGTGTCTTGCTAATTATGCTGGGTTATCATCTATTTCTCTTCATATCCGTCCGTGACAAAGCCTATTTGTACTATTCGCTGTTTCTTATTAGCTTTATACCAGCAGCCCTGGCTGTGCTGGGTCTGCTGCAGAGCTATCTTCACTACAACCCCAGCGGGTGGAGCCGTTTCGCGACTGTATTTTTTGTCCCCCTAACATCAATTGCCGCTTTGCAGTTTACCGGCGCGTTTTTGATGACAAAGGCGTATACGCCGCGGCTACATAAGATCGTTCTGGCGCTGCAAATGGGGCAAGTGATCCCGATCATACTCATCCCCTTCGTTCTTCGCAGCTTTGTCGCCGGTTCAGAGTTGAGCCTAATACTCCTTAGCTGCCTCATTATCTTGATCACCGGTTTGCGGGTTTGGCAACAGGGGTATCGTCCGGCCCGCAATTTCTTACTGGCCTGTCTCGGATTAATCGGCCTGGGTATCATGGAGCTTCTGGCTCGCTTGGGTCTGATACCGCTGAACCTCGTGACTCAAGAAGGCATAAGGATGGGGGTTGTTCTTTTGGTCTTGTTATGGGCATTGGCCATAGCCGACCGGGTTAACCTGCTCAAGGCGGATACGGAACGGGCTAACCACGGGGGCAGGGAAAGCGAGCAGCGTTTCCGTAGCCTGGTCGAAGGCTCTATCCAGGGTATCCTGGTTCATCGGCAGACGAAACCGCTTTTCGTCAACCAGGCTTACGCCACTATCCTGGGTTATGATGTGCCTGACGAAATCATGGCGATGGGGTCGGTGGTGCCCCTGATTGCCTCCTATGAGCAGGAACGCTTGCTGGGTTATCACGCCGACCGGGTCAAAGGAGCCGTTGCGCCGGCTCACTATGAATATGATGCCGTTCGTAAAGATGGCTCAACGGTCACCTTGCAGCAACTGGTGACCATGATCCCCTGGGATGGTGAGCCGGCCGTGTTGGGGGCCATCATTGATGTCACCCAGCACAAGCAGGCCAGGGTAGCTCTACAACATTCCAACGACCTGCTGGAAGCCACCCAATCTATTGCCCATGTCGGCAGTTGGGAATATTATCCTGAAACACAGTTCGGTACCTGGTCAGCTGAGATGTATCGCATTTACGAGATAGATCCGCAATTGGGATCGCCTTCTCAGGAGACGTTCCTGGCCCTGGTCCATCCTGAAGACCGCCAACGGGTTATTCAAAGCCAAAAACACACGCTGAAAACCCAAACCCCAGGCGAGATTGAGTTCCGGGTACAGCTGCCCGATGGCAAAATTAAATTTGTTTTTGCGCGGACTTTATTCATTTACGATGACGAAGGCGGACAACCCAAACTGGCCGGTACCATCCAGGATATCACTGAGCGCAAGCTGGTTGAGAAGGCCTTGCAGGAAAGTGAGCTTTACTATCGGACATTGACGGAGAGCCTGACCGATTATGTGGTTCATCTGGATGGTGAAGGCCGTATCCAATATATCAACCGTCTGGCCGAGGGATATACGATGGATGCGGTACAGGGGAGACACATAAACGATTTTCTAACCCCTGAATATCATGAGATTACCCGCCAGAGCTTGAAAACCGTGCTTGAAACGGGTCAGCCGGCCACTTTTGAGGCTTTTGGTCAGCGAACGTCCGCCACGCAAGGTTGGTATTTCACCCGTTTTGTGCCGCTCCTCACCGGCCCGACTATTACCGATGTGCTGTTGATTGCCACTGACATCACCAAATATAAACAGGCGCAAGAAGCGCTGAAAACAAGCGAAGCTCGAAATCGCGCCCTCTTGAATGCCATCCCGGATTTGATTTTTCGCGTCAGTGAGGATGGCGTCATCCTGGATTTTGTACCGGCCACAGATTTTGAAACGTTTGTACCCCCCGAAGCGTTCTTAGGAAAAAAGCTAATCGAGACTCTTCCCCCTCAAGTAGCCGAACTAGGTATGAAATATATTAAGCAGACCCTGCAAACTGGGCAGATACAACTCTTTGAATATTCTTTGCTAATACAGGGAGAGACCCGCTATTACGAAGCCCGCGACGTTACCAGCGGAGAGCATGAAGTGTTGGCGATTGTACGCGATGTCACTGACCGCAAGCAGGCCGAGGAAGAATTACGCCGCAGCGAAGGGCGTTTGAGACAAGCCCAACACCTGGCCCAGATAGGCATTTGGGAATGGGATCGAGCCAGCGACGAAACGATCTGGTCAAAGGAAATGTTCCCCATGTATGGGATCGAGCCGCAAGCATTCACGGGCAAGGGGGAAGATTATCTCAACTTCACGCACCCCGACGATCGCCAGATACAGCGGGACAACATGCAAGCCTCCTTTGCGAAAGCCATCAAACATCACGCCGAAACAGGCCAGACCAGCATCATCGAGCCTGATCCCAAAGAGTTCCGTATTGTCAGACCGGATGGCAGCATTTGTTATGTAAGAGGCGATGCGGTCGCCATTGTGGATGAACAAGGTCATCCAGCCGAGATGTTGGGCATTCTGATGGACATTACCGCCGAAAAAGAGCGGGAAGAAGCCCTACGCTTTCAAAAGATGCTGTTAGAATGTCAGAGCGAGGCCTCGCCCGACGGCATCCTGATTGTCTCAAAGAAGAGAAAATGGCTCTCGTTCAATCAACGCTTTGTCGAGATGTGGGCTATTCCCGACGAGGTAGCGGCCCGTCGAGCCATCGACAATGCCCTCCAGACTGTGTTAGATCAACTGGTTGAACCGGAGCAGTTCTTGACCGAGATCGAATATCTGTATGAACACCCAACTGAACCCAGCCATGATGAGATTGCCTTGAAGGACGGCCGGGTCTTTGAACGGCACAGTAGTCCGGTCAACGACGAACAAGGTGTTCATTGCGGCCGTGTTTGGTATTACCGAGACATCACCGAACGCATCCGTGCGGTGGCGCAGACTCGCCACCGCAACCGCGATCTGATGTTGCTCAACCAGATCATTGTTGCGGCGGCGGCGGCCAAGGAGCCGAATGCGGTGCTGTCTACCGCCTGTCGCGAGTTGGCCGTGGCTTTTGATCTCCCCAAAGTTATGGCGGGTCTCTTAAACGAAGAGAAAACGGCGATAGAAGTGGTGGCTGAGTATAAGACTGAGGACCACCCATCAATTCTGAAACTGGTGATCTCGGTTGCAGAAAATCCGGCTGCCCACTATCTCTTGAGTCGTGCAGCTCCGTTGGTTATAGAGAACGCCCCAACCAATCCTTATGTGGCCCCACTCTATGATCTGATTCGCCAGCAGGGTATTGTCTCTCTCTTAATTTTACCGCTGATTATCAATGATGAGGTGATCGGCACGTTGAACCTGATCGCCACTGAACCCCGCTCTTTTTCAACTGAAGAAATTTACCTGGCTTGGCGGGTAGCTGACCAGGTGGCCATAGCCCTGGCTCGGGTTTGGCTCGATCAGGAGCGCCGGCGCTTAAGTGCAGCTATCGAGCAGGCGGCCGAGAACGTGGTCATCACCGATGTAGCCGGCGACATCCTCTATGTTAATCCTGCTTTTGAGCGGACTACCGGCTACAGTCGGGCTGAAGTGTTAGGCCGTAACCTACGCATTCTCAAAAGCAACCGGCAGGACGCTGCTTTTTATGAGCAGATGTGGGCAACCTTAATCGCCGGTCAAACCTGGCAAGGATGTTTGGTTAATAAGAAGAAGGATGGGGCACTCTATACCGAAGAGGCCACCATCAGCCCGGTGCTGGATGAAAAAGGAAGCATTGTTAACTACGTAGCCCTTAAACGCGATGTGACCCACGAACTTCAGTTGGAAGAACAACTCCGCCAGGCACAAAAAATGGAAGCAATCGGCCGATTGGCCGGCGGCATTGCCCACGACTTCAACAACCTCTTGACGGTTCTGATAGGCAACACCGCCCTGGCGCTGGATGCCCTGCCCCCTGATCATCCGGTCTATAGCGATCTTCAAGTTATCGAGCGGTCGGCCAAACGTGCCGCCGACTTGACCCGTCAATTACTGGCCTTTTCCCGGCAGCAGATTAGCCACCCCCAAATTCTCGACTTGAATGAACTGATCTTAGGGATTGAAGAGATGCTGCGCCGCTTGATCAGAGCAGATATTGAACTGGTCACCCGGCTAGCGCCCGATCGGGGGCATGTCAAAGCCGACCTGGGCCAATTGGAGCAAGTTTTGGTCAACCTGGTCGTTAATGCCCGTGATGCCATGCCCAACGGCGGCAAATTGACCATCGAAACAGCCCCTGTAATCGTTAGCGAAGATGATGCCTACGCCCCCCCCGAAGTTCCTGCGGGCGATTATGTACTGCTGGCCGTGACCGACACGGGAATAGGGATGACGGAAAGCGTTAAGGCCCACCTCTTTGAACCCTTTTTTACAACTAAGGAGGTTGGCCAGGGAACCGGCCTGGGGCTGGCAACCTGCTTTGGCATTGTCAAACAAAACCACGGTTATATTTTGGTTGACAGCGAACCGGATCAGGGGGCCAGCTTCAAGATTTTCCTGCCTCGGGTTGAACCCGAAGTCGGCTTGTTCCCTACAGATAAAGCCTCTGGCGATCAGCCACAAGGTCGTGAAACTATTCTTTTGGTTGAGGATGAGCCACCCGTGCGCGAGCTGGCGGCGCGGGTGCTGCGACAACAGGGGTACATTGTGCTGGAAGCGGCCAATGGTGAAGATGCGCTGCGCCTGGTGCAGGCCGAGGATAATGTAAAAATTCACTTACTGTTGACCGATCTGGTGATGCCCCGGCTGGGTGGCCTGGCATTGGCTGAACGGCTCAAGGCGACTCGACGCGACCTCAAGGTGTTGTACATCTCCGGCTATAGCGACAATCGTCTAGTCCACTCCAGTCTGTCGGAGACAAATTTTCTACCCAAGCCCTTCACCCCGGAGCTGTTAGTCCGCAAGGTACGCGAGGTCTTGGAGACCGTTGAGGGAAGGTGACGTGGAGTGTGAGGAACGAAAAATTCTACCCCATTTGATTTTACTCCGGCAGATGGCTAATGAAGTAGAACATAATAACGCCCCAAATCAAAAAGCCGGCCAGGGCTGCAATGGCGGTCACGGTTGGGTTTTGGAGATAAAGCCATACAATCCAGGTGGCAGCCCCACCGATAGGGAAGAGCGAAACGGTAGTGGGGATGGCCCGCATGAGGAACCAGTTGGTGGTGGAAATTTCGCCCAGGCTGGGCATATCGGCTACAAAGTAGTAGACAATGCTGCCCCACAGACCAAAAATTACAATAATGGCGATAGCCGTGACCACAGGGATGTCGAGAAACGTCCACAGCGCCCAAATGAGCGCGATGCCGCCGCCTAAGATAATCAGCGTGGTCGGCACAACGCGAACCAAAAACCAGGCCGTCATTGAGCCTTCGGAGACTTTACCGCTGCCGAGACAGGTTTTACACAGCTTTTCTTCGCTCTGAAATTTGCCGGTGCCAACTTCCCCCCATTGATCGCAGCGTTTACAATCTGTGCCGTCGGATAGGGTTTTGGTGCCGTCACAAAGCGGACAGCGGGTCATGATTTCTGTTTTAACTTTAACTTTGCCGGTGCCTCTGCACTGGCGACAAACGGGCATGGATTACTCCCCAGTTTCTTTTTAGTTTAGGTTATGTTTGGTAACCTCAGTTCGGAGTTTAAGAAAATAGACAGAATTAACAGGATTTATAAGATTAAATCAAATAAAAATCTTTTTAATCTTGTAAATTCTGTCCAATTATCGAACTTAGGTTGGTAGACAAGTTACGGTTTGAAGCGTCTGCCAAAGACCGATTTAAAAGTGTAGCATAAAATAGATAGCCGGTAAAGTAACCGACAATATTAAAACCCCGGCCCGTGCCGAGGCGGAACGGCCAGCGGCGCAAATGAGTTGTCTGGGGCGGGTGTCCACTCCGGGGGTGGGTTGAACGTGTCGGACGTTATGGTTGTCGGCGTGGTGATAGTCACAGTTGCGGTCGCGGTTAACGATGGTGTACCCGAAGCTATCGGCGTATAGGTAGGGGGCGGTGTGGTGACGGGATTTTGCGGTGAGATATCTTCGGGCGGATTGTCGATTAAAATGCGGATGCGGGCATCGGTGAAGCCGCCAATTTGGTCAGAAACGACCAGCCGCAGGGTGTAGGGGCCGTTGGCCACCTGGGTCGTATCGAATGTCCCCAATATACCGCGTCGCACCAGTTGGTGGTTGGCCCCTTGAATGGTAATAAACGACTGCGGCTTCGTGCCCTGGCCTAACTCCAGCTCATAATACGAGATTTTAGGCGCAACAATGGCCCCTTCAATATCAATCGTGCCGCGCACGCTAACGTTGTCGATGGGCCGAGAGATACTGGCCGAGAGATCGCGCGAGGGACAGTATTGGGCCGGCGGCTGCTCGATGCCGTGGGTTACCGCCCAGTTACGAGCCTCGGGCGGAAAGATGCGGTACGGGCGCAGTTCGACATTGCTGCGGCAAAATTGGTTAACGCGTAGATTGGTGTTGAGATCGATTTCGATGTACTGGTGAAAATCGTGTTCCGGGCCAAGGGGCGGCTGCTGATTGTAGAAGATTTCGGTGCGCGTGGCCGGACACAGTTCACCGGGAAAGGTGCCGGAGTCAGCGCAGACCTCAAACTCAACAATCGAGTCGGGCCGCGGAAAGTCGCGAACCGGCAGCGTTTGGTGAGCCGCTTCCATGAAATTGTGCCAGATATGACCGGCCCCGGTCAGGCCATCAACCCCATCCATAGCCGTGTTATCGGCATTGCCAACCCACACCCCGGTGACAATATCGGGCGTATAGCCGATAGTCCAGCTATCGCGAAAATCGTTGGTGGTGCCGGTTTTCGCGGCGGCGGGGCGCGAGAGCTGTAAAATTCGGTCGGGATCGAATTCGGCAGTGCGAGCCTGATTGTCGGCCAGAATGTTGGTGATGAGGTAAGCGTGGGCTTCGTTGAGTACGCGGCGCGATGGGTGACGCAGCGGGCTTATCTCGCGGCCAAAGTTGTCGGTAATGGTCAGAATGGTGGTCGGGTGCAGCAATACGCCTTGATTGGCCATCGCCTGATAAGCATTGGTCATCTCCAGTAGCGAGACCTCGCCGCTGCCCAGGGTGAGCGGCAGGCCGTAATCTTCGCGGTTGAGGGTGCTGATGCCCATGCGATAGGCTATCTCTTTAAGAGCGCTAATCTTGACCTGTTCCAGCGTTTTAATAGCCGGAATGTTGTACGAGTTCGCCAGCGCGGTGCGAACGGAGACCGGCCCGTGGAATAAACCATCGACGTTGCGGGGGCGGTAGACGTTGCCGTTTTCATCGGCATACTCCACCGGTACGTCCCACAGCAGGGTGCTGGGGGTCCAGCCGAGCCGTTCAAACGCGGCCAGGTAGGTGAGCGGTTTAATGGTCGAGGCCGGCTGGCGGGGGCTGGTGACCATGTTGACCTGCCCGTCGATGGTGATATCACGAAAGTTGCGGCTGCCGACCAAAGCCAGAATAGCCCCGGTGGATGGGTCCATGGCCAATAGTGCGCCGTTGGTAACGTTTTGGTCGGCCAGTTCGTCTACCCGTGTCTGCACGGCTTGTTCGGCGGCGGTTTGCATCGCGCCATCGAGCGTAGTGTAAACCCGCAGCCCGGCCTGATAAATATAGGCCGCCGGAACGTTCTGCTCCAATTCTTCGCGCACCAGCGTCACAAAATGGGGGGCTTCCAGCGGGAAATCGAGATCGCGAAAGGTAACCGGCATAGCAGCGGCTTCACGGGCCTGGGCCAAAGTGATGTAACCGGCTTCGACCATAAGCCCCAAAACTATCTGCTGACGCGCTTTGGCGCCGTCGGGGTTTTGGTAGGGATCGTAAATGGCCGGTGACTGCGGCAGACCGGCCAGCATAGCCGCTTCCGGCAGGGTTAAATCGCGGGCCGCTTTGCCGAAATAGGTCTGCGCGGCGGCTTCGATGCCGTAGGAGTGGTTGCCGTAGTAAATCTGGTTGAAGTAGACTTCCAAGATTTGATCTTTGCTGTAGCGGCGGTTGATCTCCATCGCCAGCACCGCTTCGCGTAGTTTGCGCCACAAGGAACGTTCGGTGCGTTCTTGGGGGTTGAGAAAAACGTTGCGTGCTAGTTGCTGGGTGATGGTGCTGGCTCCCGATACAATCTCGCGCTCCGAAAGATTATCGAACGTGGCCCGCATAATGGCGATGGGGTCGACACCGACATTCAGGTAAAAAAAGCGGTCTTCCGTGGCCAGTGTGGCGTTGACAATGTGAGGCGAGATCTTATCGAGCGTGACGTTGGTGCGCCGTCCGCCGGTCGGGTCGATGATCTCCCACAGCAAGTTGCCGTCGCGATCCAGAATTTGGGTGGTGGCAAATTGCAGCGAACGCGATCGCAGCTCTTCGGCCGGCGGCAGTTGGATAGCCACCCAAACGTAGCCGGTGCCGGCGATAATCACCACCGTACTCATAATAATCAAAAAGAGAGAAGCCATGTTGACGCCGGCAATCAGAAATCGGCGCGATTTGAGGATGGCCAGTGCTCGACTCAGGAATGTTGTATGCTGTTCGTTTGCAAATTCCTGATCAGAATAATTGGGCGGGAATAGGGGAACGTCTACCGCATCCGGCTCATAGCGTTCTGCATCAAGCGCATCAAAATCGGCGGCCGCGTTTGCGACGGACCGGGACGATTTATGCGTAAACGCATGCGTATGGATCGAGTGACGGACGGTGCGTTGTAACTTTTCCGGCCGAAATCGCGACTCCCGATAAGAACTTACCAAATCTTGTAAGCCATTGCTTTCGGAATCGAATGTCTCTTCGGACGGAACCGGCGGCTGTTGGTCGCTCATAGGGCAGATTACATCAGGATACGCAAACATCCGGGTGACAATCACGTATTAACCCCGTGACTGTCACCCGGAGAGCATGTTATTGTGCTTCTAACTCCTGGATATGCGCTTCGGCTTCCTTCTTCTGAAGCTCGTCACCCAGAATTAAGACCTCATTGAAATCGAGTTTAGCCAGAGCGGTTTCTCCAAT
>JAGRBY010000205.1 GCA_020433835.1 Anaerolineae bacterium
CTCCTCAAGCCGCCAGCCGGGCGGAATCGAGACGGTATTTTGGGTCATCCCGCCTCGATACAGAGCCGCTCCAATTTGGCGCATGGTCATGTCGCGCCGCAATTGAAAGCTCCCCGCCTGCAAACGGGTGTCGATGCCGTTATAGTGCAGCAGTTGGCTAAAGAGACCGGCGTCGCTCACCAATCCCCTTTCCTGCAAACGATTGGCAATTATCTCCGCCGTTTCCCCCGCTTCGATGGTAAAGGAAATCTGGCTGGGATCGTTGGATAGGGGCGTGTTGATCTCTTCAGTCCGGGCGTTCAATTCGTGATACAGCGACAGCGCCTCGGAGTCGATGGGCAGGCGTCGCCACAAAGGGCCATTTTCGATGACCAAATTGGAGCTATCGTTGATCATCGTATAGGCGAACAGCCCCACGGCAATCGCCACCACCAGCACTGCGCCAATGAACAACATAATGGTTTGTATCAGGGTATAAAAGCAGGAAAAGAGTCTTCTCATATAACATTCACGCGTCTTATGTAAACATTATACTCGAAGAATCAAAAATGGAAAGCGATTAAGGGCAGCTAATCTGACAAATGGTCACTTCAAAATTGGTGTGGTCGAAAGTAACATCTTCGTTTTTCTCCATCACAAAAAGCAGAAACTCCCCCGGTTGGATGGTGTCGATGATGAAGCGATTGGCAAAACCGCTGCTATCATCGCCCAGCAGGGGCCGAGAAAAAACGGGTTTGGTAGACGCATCCAGGGTATTGTTAAACACAGAGATAATCACGCCATCGCCGCCAACATCAATCTTCTCCGCACGAATAAGAATCTCGATGGGGCCGGTCACCGGGCTGGTCCAACGCCAGCCGATATCGGCACTGTTGCCGGGATGGCCGCTCTCCTGGCAAATGCGAACATAATCAGTGGCATACCAGCACGTTCCGTAATCACGGCTTTCATAAACCATCGGCTCCCAGGTGTTGGAGCCGGGAAACGTCCATAAGTAATTCCAAGTGCCTTGAGAACTGGAAAAATCGATGCTTGAATTGGCCAAGAGCTGCGGTCGGGTAGAGGGAGGCGGGGCAGGCACCACCGTTGCAGCCGCCACCGTAGGAACCTCACGCACTTGCTGATTGAGCGAGCGATCAACACCGGGATCGGTCGTCGGTGTTGCGGTTGGCACAGGAGTCGCAACAGCTTCTTCGGTAATGATCGCTTCGACTTCAGCCACGACGGTCTCTTCACCGCTGTCGCCGGTTAAAAACAAGGCATAGATAGCGTACAGAAAGATCATTCCCACCACAGCAGCCAGCAAAAGAATAACCAGACCAATACCGACATAGAAAAAAGGACGGCGGTCTGTCGATGTAATTGGCGATATAGGAGATGTTTCGGAAGGGTTGGGGAAAGGAGCATCAGGAGTAGAAGCAAGTAAACGCTCAGCCGGTTCAGAAATCACCGACTGTTCAACAGGTGCCTTTTCAACCTCAGGAACAGAGGTTTGTTCAGAAAGATCGGCCATCTTTCTTCTCCAATCTTACGTAGAGGGATACCTTAAATCCTCTATTACTTTTGCGCCCCCGAATAATACACCATCTGGCAAGAGTGCCAAAATTTGGGCTTCATTATCGGTATCGAGTGCATCACGAAGCCATGGTTTGAGTCCCCTTCTTTTTTATGCTATGATAACACTCTAATCTTAATTGTGAAATGCAGGAACATTGTCTATGCGAATTAACGATCGGCAGCTCGACCGGATTCTGGCTAAAGTTCAAAAACCGGCCCGTTATATCGGCGGTGAATACAACAGTATTCTGAAAAATTGGGACGATCCCCAAATCCTCACCAAAGTGGCGTTTGCTTTCCCTGATGTGTATGATTTGGGTATGAGCAACCTTGGTTTAGCCATTTTATACGATCTGCTTAATAAACGGTCTGATGTACTGGCCGAACGAGTCTACGCACCTTGGCCGGATATGGAAACGCAAATGCGTGAGGTCGATATGCCGCTCTACGCTTTGGAGAGCCGTCGGGAACTGCGCGACTTCGACTTAATTGGGATCAGCCTGCCTTATGAGCAGCTTTACACCAACGTACTGACTATCCTCGATCTGGCAAAAATGCCGCTGCGCAGTATCGATAGGGACGCTTCATACCCGCTAGTTTGTGCCGGAGGCAACGCCGTCTTTAACCCCGAACCGATGGCTGATTTTATCGATTTTTTCATCATGGGTGAGGGCGAAGACGCCATCGTAGAAGTTATTTTGGCGATGCGCAAGGTTGCGCAGGCCGACCGCGATACGCAACTGCGGCGCCTGGCTAAGATACCGGGGGTGTATGTACCCCGTTTTTACAACTTTACCTACTACGAGTCGGATGGTACGATTTCTAATGTTGAACCGCTGGTTGAAGAAGCGGAGAGCCACATTGTTAAGCGTATTTCGCCGCTGATGCCGCCACCGGTTACCCGTTTTATCGTGCCATTTGTCGATGTTGTCTTCAATCGCGCCTCGATCGAAATCCAACGGGGCTGTACGCGGGGGTGCCGCTTCTGTCAGGCGGGTATGGTTTTCCGTCCGGTACGGGAGCGGTCGCTGGAAGAGCTGATCGAAACGATCCATAACATTGTAACGGATACGGGCCATGAGGAGATCGGTCTGCTGTCGCTCAGCAGCAGCGACTACTCGCAAATTGGGCAACTGGTCAAAGCCATTTCCAAAAAATATGGAAAGCAGTCGCTGAATATATCCTTACCCAGCTTGCGCATCGAGTCATTCTCGGCCGATCTGTTGGAGATGCTGGAAGATTCACGCAAAGCCAGCTTTACCTTTGCCCCCGAAGCAGCCACCGACCGCATGCGGCAGGTTATCAACAAATACATCAGTACCGAAGATTTGCTGCAAACCGCTGAAGATGTCTACAGTCGGGGATGGCGGTTGATTAAACTTTATTTTATGATTGGGCAGCCCACCGAAACCGATGAAGATGTTATCGCTATTGCCAAGCTGGCCAAGCGGGTGGTAGAGATCGGGCGCAAGTATCACGGCAATAAAGCCAAAGTACGCGTTGGGGTCAGCACTTTTGTGCCCAAGCCACACACGCCGTTTCAATGGGCTGGCCTGGTTGAGGTGGAAGCGATCCGCCGTAAACAAGCCTTGATGCGCGAGGAGTTTGGTCGGGCCAGAGGCATTATCTTCAACTGGAACCACCCTGAGGAAACATTGATGGAGGCCTTCCTTTCGCGCGGCGACCGCCGGCTGGGGCCGGTTATCAAAACCGCCTGGGAAAAGGGGGCTAAATTCGATGCCTGGAACGAATGGCATCGCCCCAATGCCTGGCTTGAGGCCTTTGCCGAACATGGGTTGGACCCGGATTGGTATGCCCATCGCACGCGGCTTGCCGATGAAATATTCCCGTGGGATCATATCAATGCCGGTGTTGAAAAACGGTGGCTACTGCTCGATTGGTACGCGGCCGAAAAGGGTGAAACTAAGGTAGACTGCCGCGAGCATTGTTATCACTGCGGTATCCTAACCGCTTTCAAGGGCTTGCGTGCCAATACGCCGCCCACTGCCTGGGAATGTCCGCCTATCCGCAACCCACGCTGGCAAAAAATGGCCGAAGAGGGACAGGTAATTGGGCTGACAGAAGTGGTAAAAAGCCATATGTCGAAGAGCAAGATACCTGAGAAGTAGTGGCTACAGAAAACAAAAAGGGCGAAAGTGTGCAAACCTTTCGCCCTTTATATTTTTAACGGTTATACCTCTACGGGGCTACTGCCGGGCCGGGGCCTGCTTTGCAGCCAAGGATCGGGTGCCGTACCGGATCTTTTTGCGTCCTTCTTCTGAAAGTGAACTGGTTCGAGCTAATTGTCCAGCCTCAAGCATAGCAGCCCGCGAAAGTTCCACCTCACCCAAATCAAGCAGTCGAGTGGCTATAATCTCCAAACGTTGGGTTGCTTTTTTCACTTGGCCCGCAACAAGATCGCTTTGCACCTTCTCCTGCATTTTGTAGATAGCCAAATTCTTTAAGGCCTCCAAAATAGGAGAGGGAATTCCAAAATTAGCGGTTTGGGGCTCCTGAACATTTGTATGTAACTCGACCCAATCCCAGGGACGAAGTTTGGATTGCCCCGGCATGTCACCTTCAACGGTCAGCCGCATTAGGCGCCGCTCTCCGGGAGAAAGTTCCTGAATCCGAAATTCCATCAGAATGCTTTTTTCTTGCTTAGTACTTAAAGCTCCCAACATCATCGCCGGACTGTGGGTGTTTATGCGGGTAATTTGCGGTTTAATTTGATAAACTTCGTGCAGCCGAATATTGGCCGTGGGGTTAATGGTCATTTTCAGTTGGCGGGCAAGAACAGACTCAAGGCTGCTGAGTGTTTGGCTAAAAATATGTTTAACTTTCTCCGGCGAGTCGATATAAACGGAGTTACCATCAGACACAGCCGCCATACGATCGAGCAATTCTTCATTCCAATCAGTGCCGATGCCAATTGTACTCAGGTTGATTTGGTTAGAGCCGGCCCATTGCGCATGTTCCAGGCAATCTTTTTCATCTCCATAAGTTTGGCCATCGGTGA
Organism: Anaerolineae bacterium; assembly: GCA_020433835.1. Next base: position 4,577 of record JAGRBY010000205.1, read on the forward strand.
GGAGAATAAGATGATTAACCGAGGTTTTACTCCAATACAGCTTAAGTTGCTCTAACCCTGCGGTTAAGCCCGAAAGCATTTCCGTTGCACCGCCGGGCTGGATGGTACTAACCATTGATTTTGCCATCGCTTTATCAATGTCGCGCTGGCTTGGTAGTAACACCTGGGCACGGTCGCTAAAAGTAACAAGGCTCAAGGCATCTTCCGGCTGTAAATTATCGATAATGCGTCCGATAGCCTCTTTAACTTGTTGTAAGCGTTTACCTTTCATCGAGGTGCTGCGATCGATAACAAGAGCAAGATTGATGGGAAGCCGCGCAGTAGACAGATCGGTTACGGGCATAATATCCAGAAGAACGTAAAATGCTTGCTCGGTATCAAGGGGGCGCAGTGTTTTATCACTGGTAATCGTTTGCAGACTGAGGGCCGAAGAACGATCTAAGCCTTGTTGAGCCCGTAAATGATCATATTTTCTACGCTCACCAGCATCGCTTAAAGCTTCGTAAGCGGTTTGAATTTCTTTGAATTTTTCAGCTGCATCTATCGAGGCATTAACATCAGGATGATACTGGCGTGCCAATCGGCGGTAGTTTTGGCGAATTTCGGCAGCAGAGGCGGTATGTGACACCTCTAAAATTGTATAATAATCTTTATCTATTTGCATAAATAGGTTATCGGTGCCTACACTTTTAACGTCTTATATAATAGCCACCCCCTATTATACTCAGTGTATCTATTTGTTTCTATAGAATTTTCATAGAATCACATATAAAATTATTACGAACTTTTATTCGACCACAATCCCCGGTTTCACCACCCCAATAAAGGGAAGTTCTCTGAATTTTTCATCAACATCCAACCCATAACCGAATACAAATTTATCGGGGATATCAAAGCCAACGTAATCAACCTCAATATCCACCTCTCGACGTTGGGGTTTGTTGAGCAGAGTACATAATTTTAAGCTGGCCGGCCCCCGCGTAGCCAAATTACGGGTAATATACTGGAGTGTATGGCCGCTATCGATGATGTCTTCAACAATTAATATCTCTCGCCCGGCAATAGGTTTGTCGAGATCCTTAACAATTCTCACCACACCGGTTGACCGTCTTACGCCTTTATCGTAACTCGACACGGCCAAAAAATCGATTTCATGCGGGATGGTAATTTGGCGCATGAGGTCGGTAAGAAACATAACCCCGCCCTTTAAAATGCACAGCAAGAGCAGGTCACGATCTTCATAGTCTTTAGAAATTTGAGCGCCCAATTCATGAATTCGGGCGCTCAAAGTTTCTTCATCGATCAATTTTTCTTGTATATACTTCTCCCAAGCGAAGGTCATCTAATTTCCTTATGGTTCTTTTTGATTTAATATTCTAAATATCAACGGCATATGGCCACAACGAATTACATCACCACTTTTTAACGGGGCTGGCATCTGTGGTTTTAGCTTTACTTCGTTTATAAAGGTGCCGTTTAGGCTGCCTAAATCTTCGAGGGTCCATGTATCATTATCATATGACAAACGGGTATGCTTACGGGAAACTCCTGCTGTGGCAGCTCCGAAAGGCCCCAAATCAATATCGGCGCGATGGCTGCCGTGGGTTCGGCCAATAATTAATCCGGTTGTGTCGGCAGGAAGACTTAACGTGACGTTTTGCTCAACAATAACCAGCTTGACCTCCGGCACAACAGCCTGAACAGGCAACGGCTCATACAGCGACAAATCAGCAATATACGAGGGTACATCGTAACCACTAAAGGACTTTCCCTTTGGCAAAGTTGATGAGCCGATCACTTCCTTTAGAGCTTCGACCATAGCGGCCATATCTGCGTAGCGGTCGTTTGGTTCCTTCTCCATGGCCTTTAAGATAACCTGCTCCAGCTTAGGGGGGCAGTCAGGGTTTAGCTCAGCAGGAGGGGGCACCGGTTCTGTAATATGGGCTATCATGATTTGATTTAAGTTGGTGTAATTAAACGGTAATCGCCCCGTAATCATTTCAAACAATATAACCCCAAGCGCGTAAATATCAGCGTGATGGTCAACCGGCTCGCCGGAAGCCTGTTCCGGAGAAATATACTCAGGTGTACCAATAATCGTTCCGCTGTCCGTTAAATTCTCATCAGAGCTTTTTACTTTCACAAGGCCAAAATCGGCCAGCAGCGGCCAATCGGGAGACGGCATCAAAATATTAGAAGGCTTAACATCGCGGTGAACGATACCGTTTTGATGCGCATAATGCAGCGCCTCACCAACAGAGATACCCAGCGCCACTGTCATCACCCAGTCCATCGACTGGCCGATGAGCACATCTTTAAGCGTGCCGCGCTCTACAAACTCCATGACAAGATAGGCATAGCCGTCTTCTTCACCATAATCATAAATTGCCAAGATATTTTTATGGCGTAAAAGCGCTACGGCCCGCGCTTCGCGTTGAAACCGAGGCAGGAGATCACTGAAGCGTTGATGCATGACTTTAACAGCAACCCATCGCCCCAGGCTTGGCTGGAAGGCTTTATAAACGGTAGCCATTCCACCTTCACCTATAACTTCTTTTAAATGATATTCACTAATGGTTTTGCCGAGCAAATTCGTCATGCGATGGCATCTTCCTCTTGAAACCGAGGCTTGTATTGATAAATCTTCACGAGATATCTGTATATAGGCATCAGACCATATAAAGCAGTCATAAAGTATAGCATCAGCCTATAGGTGACGCAAGCGCTTTTCAATAACCAACAGACCACCCATCTTGGTATTAATATCCGCTCAATAACCCGATCAAAAAAATTTAGGCTTTGACAAACTCATATTCTTCGTTTATCCTACATTGGTACAATTTCACCTCATGGCCAAACGTTTTCTACCTGACCCGTTATTATAATTTTACACCTGATTTCATAATACTATCAGCCATGCCTTTAGGAAAAATTTTCGTTGATGAAACGTTTAGAGTTGGCTGGATTTGTCATTATTTTATTAACAACGTTAGCCTGCAATCTTCGTTTTGAAGGTTTTCTGGGCACGATTTTGGGTCAGAACAGCGATCTGGTACAGTCCAGCCAAGAAGATGACCTTGTTAGACGCTTCATTGTAGTTACACCCTTAGCCATGGTAACAGTAACGCCGGCTGTGGTCGATGGTACCTTGGTGGCATCAAATCCAAAACTGTTAGAAGATGGTACTACGTCTAACCCAAACGGCCCGGAGCCGTCACCCGAAGACTCTGATAATAATGATAGTTCTCCCGCCGGCTCTAACAATCCTGTTCCAACCAACCAGCCGCCAGTGGGGATATCGCCCACCGCAGTAGAGCCAATTGTCACGCTTACCACCGAACCTACGCTTGTTCCCACGGTGGCAACGCTTCAACCAACCCCCGAAGTCACTCCCGAACTGTCGCCCGTGCCCTCAGTTGTTCCGACAACGCAACCGACCGAACAAGCAACCCCCATTGTTTCACAACCCACCACGCCCCCCGACTCAGGGGGCGATGATGATGGTGGTGGTGGCGGGGGTAATAATGACAATAACGATGACCCAACAGCTACACCAACCCAACCACCACCTCCTCCACCCCCAACCCAGGAACCCACCCAAGAACCCACCCAGGAACCAACGCCCTTGGTAGTTAACACCTTGGCTGACACCAACGACGGCACCTGTAATACAACCCACTGTAGCCTACGAGAGGCGATTGAAGCCGCCAACGCCAATGCAGATGCATCGACAATCGAATTTAGTGTTACCGGTAATATTGTTCTCAACTCTGCTCTACCGGCTTTAACCACCCAAATATTCGTAAATGGGCCTGGATCGAGTAACCTCACCGTCCAACGTGGATCGGCAGGAAGCTACAGTATCTTCACGATACAAAGCAGCACGCAAGTTAACCTTTCCGGTTTAACCATAGCCAATGGTTCTGTTGAAAAAGGGGGGGGCATTGTTAATAATGGCGGCCCTCTGGTACTGGCAAACTGTGTTATCACCAACAACGCCGCGTTTTCTACCGCCTCTCCCCAAGGCGGTGGAATTTACAATAATGGGGGTACGATCACTGTAAATAACTGTACACTAAGCAATAATAAAGCCAACGGCAGTGCGATACCCGGACCGGGTGAGGGTGGCGCTGTCTACAATAAAGGCGGAACAATAACCCTCAACAACAGCACTATCAGCAACAACAGTTCGGTTACTGCCGGCGGCGGAATATACAATGCAGCCGGTGGTACGCTGCAAGTGATTAACACCGCCGTTATAAGTAACTCAAACTTTGGCAATGGTGGTGGTATCACCAACCTCGGCGACCTGACCCTAAATAACAGCTCGGTCACCGGCAATTCAGCCGGCGATGGAGCCGGGGGAGGCCTGGCCAACCTATCTACCGGAACCGCTGAATTGATTAACGGCAGCCGTGTAGAGAACAACACCGCCTACACGACCGGCGGGGGTATATTTAACCAAGGACAACTGAACCTAACCGGTGCTACCGTTAATGGCAATAGTTCGCAAGCGGGAAATCCCGGCGCAGGGGGCGGAGGGATTGCCAGTCAAGGCTCCTTATCGATTGCTAATTCTATTATAAGTAACAACATCGCCTCAGGCGGAAACGGCGGCGGTATTGAAAACTCGGGTAATTTGACCCTAAGCGGGACTACTGTCGATAACAACCAGGCTCTATTTGATTTTGCCGGTGGAGCCGGCGGCGGAATTTTTAACGCCAGCACCAGTCTGGCGCAATTTACAAATAACACTATAAGTAATAATACCGCCAACGGTGCCGGCGGCGGCCTTTGGAGTTCCGGTCCGGTCACGCTCAACGGTGATACCTTCTCCAACAACGTATCCAGCGGCGAAAATGGGAGCGGCGGAGCAACCGCCGGGCAGTTCACCGGTGGCGAAGCCGGCAGCTACAGCAGTTCGGGGGGCGGTATTTATAACAGTAACACAATGACCATCACCGGCGTCACATTTACCTCGAACAAAGCCCAGGGCGGCAATGGCGGAGCAAACGCAAGTTTCGGGAGTGGCGGCGGGGGCGGCGGAGCCGGTCTCGGCGGAGGGTTGTATAATGATGGCGGCTCCATCGATATTGTTGGCACCACTTTCAACAATAACACGGCTACCGGCGGTATCGGCGGCAACGGTGGCCCCGGCTTTGGCGGCGGCGGCGGCGGCGGCGGCAGCAACGGCGGCGTTGGCGGCAATGGCAGCAGCGTGGGCGGCGTAGACGGCAGCGACGGCAGCTTTGGCGGCGGCGGCGGCGGCGGCGGCAGCGGATCCGGTACCGGCGGCGACGGCGGCTTTGGCGGCGGTGGTGGTGGTGCCGCCAGCGATACCTCAACATCGTCTGTGGCCGGGGGACTGGGCGGTTTTGGCGGCGGTAAGGGCGGCTCGCATCGTGAAGTTGTTCAGTCCGGAGTCGGCGGTGGCGGCGGCGGTGGTGGAGCCGGTATCGGGGGGGCGATTCTCAACAATGGCGGCACCGTCAACATCGCCACCAGTACCCTTTCTAATAATAAAGTTACCGGCGGCAATGGCGGCAACACACCCTCCGGCGGCAGTTCGGCCGGGGGAGACGGTGGCAGCGCCTATGGGGCTGCAATTTTCAGTATCAACAACGCTTCACTGTCTGTTGTCAACAGCACTATCTCAACTAATCAAGCCACACCCGGAAATGGAGGCCAAATTTATAATGGTTCAACCGGGGCCGTAGTCGGCAGCGATGGTTTAGGATTGGGCGGGGGGATTGATAATGCTATCGGTAGCAGCAGTACGCTCATTCACACCACCATAAACAATAATAAGGCAACATTTGGCGGTGGTCTTTATATTGACAGCGGGACGATGACCGTGCAAAATTCCATTATCGCTAATAGTTCTGGCACCAATGACTGCGATAACAGTGTGGCCATCACCTCCAACGGCTTTAATATCGATAGTGATAGCTCGTGCGTGGGAGCCGGGCAGGGACACCCAACCGATACAGCCGGTGCTAATCCTGGGCTGGGGCCGTTGCAAAACAATGGCGGCAGCACAGCCACGCATGCTTTGGGGGCGGGCAGTTTGGCTATCAATGCTATTCCCGCCGGAACAAGCGGCTGCGGCACAACCTACACCACCGACCAGCGCGGTGAGGTTCGTCCGCGTAATGGGGCGTGCGATATCGGCGCGTTTGAAGGTGATGGCCTGGGCGGCTTAAGAGCGCCGACATCCGGCAGCCCCATTTATATACCGATACTACTGCACAATACCAATTTACCAGAATAAGATACGCTGTTCACAGGGGGTAGCTCTGCACGAAATCGTGGTAGC
>JAGRBY010000206.1 GCA_020433835.1 Anaerolineae bacterium
AAATCGACCTATTTGGGCCAAACGGACGTACATTCTCAATCAAAAAGTGACTATCACCTTGTTCGTTCGCCCAACTGCGTAAGTCATAACCTTTACACTTTAATGTATTATGGTAAGAAACCAGGGTTTTTAGCGTTAACAAAAGACACTTTTTATCCCAAAAGGCCATCAATTAAGCATCAAAACCCTGGTTTCTAAAAAAGTGCAAACTCTCTAAAAGCTCTTCTATAGTAGTGAGTAGGGACAGGCCTAGGACCTGTCCCTACTCCAGCAGGGTGAGGGCCCAACTGGGATGCAGAACACTAATTCAGTAGCGACCAATTAGCCTGGATTCGCGACGGCGATGGTGATACCGTCACTGTCGCCATCCGGGTCGTGGTTAAATGCAGAATCGTACGGTGCTGAATTGACCACATCGATCACCGTAAAGGTGACTTCGTTCTCAAACTGGTTCGAGTTGACCGCCTGGCTCACGCTGCATTGACCGCTGGCATTCGTGCTACACGTTAACGTCGATGTAGCCTGGGAGCCGTTCGACTTACGAATTCGGATAGCGTTGACCGTGACCGTAGCCCCGTTGACAGAGTTGTGATCCACATCATGGACCGTGACGACCACCTGGGCATTCCAATTGGGACCACCTGCCGGGGCGGAAGTATCATCCAGGTCGCCAACGTGGATATTGTTATGGGCGACAGTGGTTAAATTAGATGACGCAGACTTGCTGTTATCTCCCTGAGAGGTAACCGTTACCGTTGCCACATCACTATCAGCATCACTAGCACCCGTCGGGATGGTCACATCGACGGTGATCTGGGCCGTTTCACCTGCTACCAGCGGACCAACAACTGATGGAGCTGAAGTTGCCCATAGATTTCCGTCGACACTCACATCGAAGGTATCTGCCACATTGCCGTCATTAGTCACATCCAGCGTATAGGAAATCACATCGCCCGGCGCACCAGACTGAGAGTCAGCTTCTGGAGCAATTGAGACAGCGTTAACCGAGTTGACGGTGGTGTCTTCAGACGTGCTGTTGTCGGCGAGGTTGGGATCACTGGTGTCAGAGGTGACGCTGGCATTGTTGGTAATCACGCCATTTGCGTTGGTGGTAACCTCGATAGTTACGGCTGCATTATCGCTACTGGCGATGCTGCCCAGAGCACAGGTGACCACACCGGTCGCCTCTGTACATCCCGCCGAGGCCGAAACAAAGCTGACATCAGCCGGCAGCGTATCGGTCATAACCACGTTATCCGCCTGATCAGGGCCACTGTTGCTGACGGTGATTGTGTAGATTATGTTGTCGCCAACCGTGACCGGATCGGCATCATCGGTCTTGCTGATCGTTAGGTTGGCTTGCGGAGCTGCTTCGGGGTCAACTGTCGTATCCTCAGACGTGCTGTTATTGGCACTATCGGGATCGGCCGTGTCAGAGGAGACACTAGCATCATTGGTGATCACCCCGTCTACGGTGGTGGTGACCACGATAGTTACGGCTGCATTATCACCGCTGACGATACTGCCCAGAGTACAGATGACCACACCGGCTGACTCAGTACAACCCGCCGTAGCCGAAGCAAAGTTCACATCAGCCGGCAGCGTATCGGTCATAACCACGTTATCCGCCTGATCGGGTCCATCATTGCTGACGGTGACCGTGTAGGTCACAACATCACCAACTGTTACAGGGTCAACCGCGTCACTCTTGGTTATAGATAGATCGGCTCCTGAGACAGGTACCGGATTAACCGTGGTGTCTTCGAAAGTGCTGTTGTTGGCAAGGTTGGGATCGCTGGTGTCAGAGGAGACGCTGGCATTATTGATAATTACGCCCTCTACGGTGGTGGTAACCGTGATAGTTACGGCTGCATTATCGCTGCTGGCGATGCTGCCCAGAGCACAAGTGACCACACCGGTCGATTCTGTACAACCCGCCGTAGCCGAAGCAAAGTTCACATCAGCCGGCAGTGTGTCGGTCATAACCACGTTATCCGCCTGATCGGGTCCGCTGTTGCTAACGGTGACCGTGTAGGTCACAACATCGCCAACTGTCACAGGGTCGATCGCGTCACTCTTGGTTATGGCCAAATTAGCGCCCGGTGCAGGTGCCCCAAAGGTCATAAATGTTAGCATTCCGCCGGGGTAGGCGTTACCGTTGGTAACATACATATTGCGGTTGTATAAAGGCAGCGACCCATCCAGGTCGGCTGTGTCATCAACTATCATGTCGGCGGTGGTGCCGGCCGGGATGATCTCGGCCACCACATCGAACGCATTAGGCAACTCGAAACCTTCTTTAGCGATCACCCGCTGGTAAGCGCCCAAAAGGGTCATCGAGGGATAATCGAAACCGGCGTTCAAGTAGCGCAGCAGTATCCGGTCGCCGGGATTGGCCATGATGGGGGCGGTGTTGGGATAGCCCTGCCCATTGATAAGCCAATACGTGGGGTGGTAGTTGAGGAGATTAAACCCGTTTGGATTGGCGTTCAAATTCGGGTCTATCTCGCTAAGAAGAAGCACCTCTTCAACATCAAATATAGTCCCGCTACCATCATAGGCCTGCCCTGAAGATGAACCGCTCAAGGGGGCCGTGTCGACGATCAACGCGCCGTATAACCCCATGGGTATTTGCCGGCTGGGATCGGTGCCGCTCTCATAGAGATAGGTACCGGCTTGGGCGGTGAAAGTGTAGGTTGCACTCCCGCCGGCACTTGCTTCCGTCGTGAACGTGCCGGATGAACCACTACTTCCCAACACATCTTGCCCTGGAATGAGGATCGAGGTGGCATCATTCAGATTGTTAGTGAGAACAATAGTAACCTCGTCGTCTTTGTTAACCCGGATGACCGGACCCGGAAGGGTAGCGTCACCCGGAGCACAGGTATCTCCCAAAACAAAACCCCAGATATCGACAGAGCCGCCACCCGGTAGGGCCAATGTGCCAGTTGTAGCACACAAATCAATCGACACAGCTGCGGCGGCAGGGGCAGCAGGTTGAATAGCCGCCTCAACGGGTGGGGGTTGAGGCTGCGCCGGAGCATTTTGGATAAGGTGATCGGTGTCTGGGGTCTGCAATTTCGCTTGTACTGTGGTATGGACCAGCAACAACGCCCAGGCCAGCAGGACGACACCCAACCCGATCAGTTTGATCATTCTTGTACGCATCGTTTTTTCTCCTTTATCATTCGCTTTGTCTGATCATTACCATCAGGGGCAGCCGCCCGGCGGATCTACCCGTACCAGGGTGAGCATGCCACCAAAGCCTTCATCCCAGTTTTGAATCTCATGGAGAGCGTGGCTGTGCCAGGGGAAGTAGAACTCGCCGCACTGGTTGAACGAGGTTACGCCGGTCGGTAGTTCTCCCTTCAGGCCCAGATGCTTATCTCCACTGTAGAACGACACGTCGTCCTTAAAGGTCAGATTGCCCAGGTTAGGAAAGGGGAATTTGGTGCTATCCGGAATGTTGCCGTTGGAGCCTGGCGTCCACGCTTCAACGTTGTCCCAAGTAAACAGCAGGTCATAGGTTTGGCCTGCGCCGATAGTGGTGGTAAAGTTTTCTAATTTAGCCGCTCCCAAATAGTGGCCGTCGCGGCCGACAACTTGCATCGTATTACCGTGAGGGTGGAAGGGGTGGTTGACCGTACCGGCGTTAGCATAACGGATTAAAGCCGGCAGATCTGCGTCCGCTTCGATCTGCACCAAAGCGCTGTAAGGCTGGTGGGGCAACCAGACAACATCGTTGTCCAAAAGGGTGTCCACCGCGCCCCGCCCGTTGATCGTCCAGTAGCGATCGTGGCGGGTGGTGACCTTATAGGCCAGTCCAAATTCGACAGCTTGATGCAGATCGGGGTCAATTTCGTGCATCACCAGCAAGTATTCTCGGTCGGGGTCGAATGCGGTAGCAGAATTACTGTTGGCCCAGTCAGGGTGTCCAGCCGGACGCACTATCAAGACGCCGTACAAGCCCATTTGTACCTGCTTATGAGCATTTGAACCGCTCTCGTAAAGGTATGTGCCTGGTTCGCCGGCGACAAATTCATAGCTTACCGTTCCGCCGCCGCTTGCAGCTTCAGCAGCCAGCAGGCCGGTTGAACCACCCGTCGCCGTCACCCCCATTTGTCCGGGGAAAACAATCGAGACCGGCTCGTTAAGATCATTGGTCAGTTCGACGGTGACTGTGACGCCTTCAGTTACGCACAGTACCGGCCCGGGTATCTGGAACACGCCGGAATCCTGCCTGAAGCCCCACATATAGACGCTATTTCCATCCGGCGTGTCGATATAGCCTTCGGTGGCATGCAAAGCGAAGTCGGTACCGTTCGTACATTCCATTGTGGTCGATCCGGTCGCGGCTTGCAGGTTGGGCCGGCCTATGGCCACACCAGGGAAGGCCCAACCGATAATGAGCGCCACCGCGCCTACCAGGAGACCCATCCCAATAAGTTTATACCTTGATGTTGCCGTCATTATCTGTTTCTCCTTTTAAAACGTCTTGTTAGGCCCGGTTTGGGGACCCAGAGTACCGGGGTAAACGCGAACCTCGGTCAACATACCGCCTAAGCCCGATTGGTTGCCATTGATCAGCCGCTGGGCGCTCCGATTCCGGAACCAATAGCGGTCGTAAGGTCCGGCCGCATCAGTACCATCCGGCGAACTACTATAAGGAGGAGCGGTGAACAACACATCGCGGGCTTCACCCGCCCCCAGATAGAGACTATGCGTCTCGTAAGCGTTAGCCCCCAGGTAGGAGGCGTCCTGCCCGACAACCGTCATCGGGATGCCCGGCAGTTGCATGACATGCTGTTCGTAACCCAAGCTGGCGATGCGTAGCAGGACCCGATCACCGGCGTTGGCCTGAACCAAGGATGAGACCGGCTGTGAATAAAGGCCGCCACCCAGGTCAAAGTCTGAGCCGGGTAAATCTTGGTCGCGGATGATGGTATCCGGATAAGAGCGGCCGTTCATAACCCAATAGTCGGCTTTGTAGTCCGACCAAACATTCTCCTGGACGTTTTCCAGGTTGTCGTGGGCATGGCTGTAGATCTCGTTGAGCATAAAGGTGAATTGCCGGTCGAAGGCCGTGTCGAGGGCGGGCGACCCGTCGGAAAGGTCATAGACATAGCCGGGAGTGTAGGACTCGATGTAGACTACGCCATCCATCCCCATCTGCACGTGTTCCACATCCTCGAAGTGGCAGTGGTACATATAAGTACCCTCATCGCGAGGTTTGTAGTAGTAAGGGAAGTCTCGGCCCAGCGGTACCGCAATGGATACTTCCGGCACGCCATCGAAAACGGCGTTGGGGTTGCGGAAGCCGTGCCAGTGAACCGTGTGGGAGTCGTCCAGGTCGGGCCGCTGCACGAAGCCCAGGTTGGTCATGGCGATGTATAGATTGATGTCTTTAGGGATCGCCAGGATGGGGGCCGGCCAGGTGACCTTGCCTTTATATTTCTGAATTAGCTTGTTGATTTTGGCGTAGGTCTCATTAGCTGCCACAGGTCGGAAGCCAAAAACATAGATACCCGCGTCATCGGCCCGACGACGACCCGGAAAAGACATCCAGCCGTCGGTAGCCAGCAGGCGAATGTCCATCGGGGTGGTCTGGAGGGCCGGCCTGGGTGCCGGCGCTGCCGCGGCTATCGGCAGTTCCTGGTGCAGCAGCCTATTCAGGCCACTGCCACCCATTAAGGCCAGCAGCGCGCCGCTGCCGCCCAATCTTAGGATATCACGCCGACTGACGCGGCGTGGCGTTCTTTTTTCAGTCATGCTCTCTACCTCCGGTCATATCTTGTATAGGATTGCATTTGTTATTCATCGTCTCCTACTTCACTTGTTCTCTTTACGCGCCCACCCTCCCTCTGTCCTTTCGACAAAGGAGAGGGTGGGCATAGTCTCAGATCGGCGAGACTAGTTTTCGTCCGCACTCATATCGGGAGGTGTGCTTCGAGCGTCCAGGTCAATATCGACCGCTGGAGCGCTGACACCATCGAAGCTGGCCGCACCTTGATTGATGGTCGGCGATCCGTTGCTCAGATGATAGTCGCCCTGGTTGTCGCCAGGTGTCGCCGAAATGGCCACCCCGATGAACGCCGGCGCTCCCAACAGCGGCAACGCATGGAAGTTAAGGTCGATGGGGGTTTCCAGGAATGGGTCACCGATGAGGCAGTTGTTACCGCCGCTCGTACAGCCGTCGTAATCTTTCGTCAACAGTGAGAAGTGGGGACTCATCGTCTCCGGTATGGCGGGCAAAAATACCTCTAAGTCGATGATGCCATTCAACCCGACAATAGTCGATAGCGGATTCAGCGGATCTGCTCCATCGTTCAGATACCAAGCCCGGTTATCCCAGACGACGTTGTTGAACATCAGTGGGTCACTGAAGTCGGTCGGCGGTGTCGGGTTGCGGTCCAAGAGGGCCGCGCTGTGGGGCTGGCTGGCGATACCGGCGACGTGCGGGCAGCTACCCAGGGCCGGTGGGCCGCAAGTCAAGCGATCGGCGTCTTCGGCCGTGGCGGTGGAGACGTTGCGGGCCACGGTGTTGTTGACGATCTCAACATCGAGCGCGTCATCAAGAGCCATACCGCCGCCTACATCGGTCGCCAGATTATTGACCACCATGTTGTTGACGATACGCACCTGACCATCGACCGGCATCAGCAAGCGTATACCGCCGCCATCGTCGTTGCTGAGGTTGTGTTGAATTAGGTTACGCTCGATGGTTACGTCACCGGAACCGGCTGACAGCGAGCCGGGCTGGATCGGCAGCTCGCCGGCGATCATGATCCCGCCGCCTTCGTCAAAGGCTGAGTTGAAGACAATCTGGTTGTCGTGGATTTGTCCACCGTCACTCAACCCAAAGTGAGAGATGCCGCCGCCGTACTCGGCCGACTGATTACCGCAGATGACGTTATGGTCGATCTCGTAGTTATCTGCATTGTTGAAGATAGCGATGCCGCCCGCCAGAATCAGGCCACCGTTATTGAGTACCCGATTGTGGTGGATGCGAATATCCTGGTTGAAGTTATTTCCAACGTAGGCCTGGCCCAGAATGATGCCGCCACCGGCGTTGCCGGCGTTAGACTGGATCAGGTTGTTGCTAACCATCAGGCGTCTGGCCTGGGCATGGGCGTAGATACCACCACCCTGAGACGGCGCAGCCGAATTGCCGGCACGGGCCGAGTCGCCGCCGATGATAGTGAAACCATCGATCTGGGTTCTGAAGTTGTTATTGTTATGGGTGCCACTCGATGTAGCCACCACGGTGACAGCCTGTCCAATCGGAACCAGGCCACCGGCTTGCGGTCCTACCGGGTTAATGGCGGCCATCTTAGCCTCCCAGGCATCCGTATCAAAGTTGGCACCCGCACCAAAGCCGAGGAAGCGGCCATCGATACTCGTCGCGTCGGGGCCGTAGCCTTGCAGTTTGACATTCTTGTAAACGATGGGGCTTTCGAAGTAGGTACCCGGATGGACGATGATCAGGTCACCGTTGGTGGCTGCGTCAATAGCGGCCTGGATAGTAGCAAACGTCTGGCCTGCGCCGACGTGCTTGATAGGTGGCCTATAAGCAGGGCCGCCTCCTTGGCCCAATATGTGGAAGGTGATGCCGGTGGGGCTGACCTGGCCGTTGGCATTTCTCACCAACAACTGATGCACACCTTGCGAGGGGCCAGTTGGGCCACCGGGGATAGTTGTCTGAATCTGGTTCGCGCTCCAACTGCTGGGCGATATTGTGGCTCCGTCTAACATAACCGATGGGTTGTCGAAGCCCGTGCCATTTATCGTGATGGGGATGGCACTACCTTTGTTACCATAGACAGTCGATACGCTTTGCAGGTCGGGTGTGCCGGTGGAAACGTTACACAACGGCGGATTGTCGAAGCCAAAGCCGGTAATCGGGGTCAAGGCCACATCTGCGTAGGTCGTCTTGCCGGTCCAGACGTCCAAGGGAAGCGTCAGGGTGGCGTAGGCCGGGTTCCAGTTGGACAGCGGATGAAGCGGATCTTGACCGGGGTAGTTGCCTACCACCAGGTACATGGCCGGACAGACACCACCCGGTGTGGGGCACAGCCGGGTATAGCCGGAGGGCAGTAGTACCTCAAAGAAACCATCATCGTCAGTGTTGACCACGGTAATCTCATTACCCTGGAAGTCCAGGATACCGACCGGTGTATTGGGCACGCCCTTCTTGCCTTGGAACATAACCGAGCCAGGGTCAAACTGAACGTTTAGGTCGTCGAACAGGACACCCCGGATAAAGCCGGGCGGTGGTACTTCGGCCGTGCCGGTGAAGTCGGTCGAGTCGCTGTCGTCGAAGTTGGTCATCACATAGAATTCGGCCGGCGGGTTGGTTCCGTCGATAACCCGCACGAACTTGCTGTCACATAACGGCGTCGGTGTGCTGTCGGCTGGGTTGCGCGGATCGTTAACTATGTGCAGTGGTCCGGCGCAGGCCGGCGGCGGCACTTGCGGAATAAAGTCATCGCCCTGATCGGTGTTCTGATCCTCTTCTTTGATGTGTCGGTAGCCGGGGGGAGCGACCATCTCAACAATGTAAGCGCCCTTCGGCGTGTCTTCAAAGGCGTAGCCGCCATCAAACACACCATCCTGAATCTGGCTCATGTTAAGGGGCACTTCCAGACAATCGGAATCATTTATTGTTCCACCCAGTAAATTGGAATAGACACAGTTCGTGGGATGATTTTCAATGTAAGAGTCTGTTGCGACGGAGTCGACCAGGTCTCCTGAGTCGGGGTCCGTTCCTGTCGCGGTAGAAACTCTTTGGTATTCACCCGCGCCATAGGGGCAACCGGGGCCAGCGGCTGTACAGGAGATCGGCTGCTGGTTAGCATCGAGGGCTGCCTCATAAAGGTTAATCGTCACATTGGGGACGCCCGGTTCGTAATCCTCAGCCGCAGCCAACCTGGGGTTAAACTCGTTGCGGGTAGCGGCGTAGTGGACGATACCGGAGATACCACCGTTTTCGCCGGGTCCATAAGGTGCCTTGCCAGTATCAATCCAGTGGTAGAAGCCGGCCAGCGTGATCTCGGCTTGCAGCAGCGAGGCCGCGCCAAATTCGGCCGGGCCGTTCTGTGGATCGTAAGGATAGCCGGTGGGGATAGGAGTCAGGCCATCGCCGGGGAATTCGGTGAAATAGCCGGTTGTGCTCATCTGCTTCAGGCGGCCAAAGCCCACCTCCCAGATGAGGTAGTGCCCGTAGGGGAAATGGGTGGGGAAATCATAGTAGCCATCCGCATCGGTAAACGTGGCGTACTTGATCGATCCGTCATTAAAACGAATGTCAAGGTCCTGGTTGGGCAGTCCCTTTTCACAGGTAGCGGCATTGTAAGGATCAATTCCACCGCCGGCATCATAGCAGTCACGGATACCGTTCCCGGCACCGCCAGAAATTTCGGTACCATCTTTGGTCACGCCATCGTCGATGTACGTGTAACCCTGGATCTGACCGAACCACCTTGGCATAAGAATATCGCCGATGTTAACATCCTCGTTATCGCCAACCTGAACCGTAGCAAAGGAGATAATGTAGAGTTGTGGCTCATCCCAGTAAACCAATTGGTACGTGCCGACAGGTACGTTGGGGATAGTGAAGGTGCCATCAGAGTTGCCACGGCCGGTGTAAACCTGTTCGTCATTACCGCTTAGGTTGTTAAGGGCGATATAGGGCCTATCAACTGCCTTACCCGGTTCAACCTGAAACTCGCCGCCGGCCTCAGAGGCTTCGCGTACGCGCCCCGTGATAGAGCCGCCGCCAGCCGTATTATTGGTCGGACAGTCATCCGAGGTGCTGCCGAAGCTGCACTCGTGGACGAAACCAATTGCTACCGCCGGCCCGAGCACGCCCGCCTCGGTGATAAAGCCTTTGTTACCTTCCTCTACCCAGGCATCAACGGTGTGGGTGCCTTCGATGGTGCTAGTCTGAATCCATCCCTCTCCATCCGGCGGAACGACAAAGGCGCCATACTTGCCTGGACCAAGGTTGGGGATGGTGACCTCGCCGTTGGCGTCGGTCAAGCACTGGCCGCCGGTGTCAGGGTCAGGATTCCCGGCCCCGTCATACTTAGTGCAGATCGGGTTGCCGTAAAAATCCACCGAGACTTCGCCGGTACCATCTTCGAGCAATATGGCAAAGCCCTCTAGCCCCTCCTCGACCGGAACGTCGGGGGCACCGTTAACCATAAGGTTATCGTGGTGAACGACCACATTGATCGAAGCCAGGGGCAGTGGCCCGGGTACCAGGCCCACAGCGACAGTGTCGTCATCAGGCACCGAGAAGTGCTTGCCGCTCATCTTGTAACCACCCGGCGTTGGGGGGAAAGGTCCGCCCATGACGGAAACCAAATATTTTTTGCCATCCGGCAGGCAGATGGTGGCGGAGGTATCATCACCAACAGCCATGACCGGGCTGTAGCTGCGGGGACTATTGAGCGATGGGGGATATCCCTCATCGGCCTGATTGGCGATATCCTCGTTAACAATAAATCGAAAACCGGGGTCGTTTGCCAGATCAGCATTGGTATCGCGGTCGAAAGCCGTAATAGTTACAGCGTGCGAACCCGGATATGTATCAGCAGTACCGCAAATCCACGGTCCCATTGCCGGCCCCGAGGCCGTAACAAAAGTCGCCTGAGGCGCGACTTCGGCGGTTGGTTCGGATGTGATAGGTTCCGCAGTTGGTTCTGTGGCGGGTAGAATAACCGGTTCTGATGTCGGTTCCGGAGTCGCCTCGTCAGCAGGTGGAGCGATAGGTTCTGCGGTCACTTCAGAGGTTGCTTCCTGACTGGGTTCCGGCAGAGGTTCTGATGTCGCTTCGGTAGTCGGTTCCGACGTGGGTTCTGCT
>JAGRBY010000207.1 GCA_020433835.1 Anaerolineae bacterium
GCCGCTGCTAGTGGCAATTACCGGTTTACCACTCGCTAAGGCTTCAATCAACACCACACTAAACGTCTCAAACATGCTGGGTAATACAAAGAAGTCACAATGACTCATAAATTCAGCCACTTCCTGTTTATATCTATTGCCATAAAACGTTACGTTTCCGGTAAGCCCCAGAGATGAAACTAACTGTTCGTACTCGGATCGAGCAGGGCCATCGCCGACAATATCAAGATGCCAATCATTACGTCGATGATATATTTGACCTAACGCCTCCAACAGGTTTGGAATGCCCTTCCGATGAAACTTATCGAGAAAGCCCACAAATAAAATCTGTTTTGATTTTCCGTCTGAGGCGATAGATTGATGAGGATAAAAAATGTCGGTATCAACCACGTTCGGCACAACCCGAAATCGTCCCTTTATCCCATTATCTTCAATGGCTTTCCTTAAAGCTTCACTAACCGGCAAAACCAAACCTGCCCACCCAAAGGCAAATTGAGCTAACAGTTTTTGCCGCAGATTCAAAAATCCTCGGGGAAAAGCCGTAGAATGTTCGGTGATTACAACGGGTAGCCCATAAATTTTTCCGAGCAGAACCGCTAATGCGCCAAATGCATACACATGCACATGGATAATATGGGGTTGGTGTCCTTGCTTGACAAGGTATCGAAACGCCTGAAGTAAACTCCACATTCCAAAGAGCATAAACGATGTTTCGGGTACCGGCGACTCCCGATACCAAAACCGATAGAGGGGAATACCCTTCGTCAATGACTGATCGTGTTCCTGCTCTATATACCAGATTCCCGGCAAATCCCTACGTTTTCCGGCATGATGAAGAACGATAACATCATTGTGCAGTTGGGCCGCCCTGGCGAGTTCTTGAACAAACATCCCCGCTGGCGCTTCTCTAGACGGGTACCAAGGGGTAACAAACAATATTTTTAGCCGTTTTTTATGAGAAGATACGGTCTCACTTTTACCCAATTAACGTAAACCCTCGTAACTCTATTTCTTTCTGTATGACCCCAGTACATCTGCCACCGTTTGAGCACGTACTTGCCAGGTATGCTGTTCCCTCACTCGTTCCACGTGGCGACACTTTTCTAAGACCAGATCTGGATTTGCTTGTAAGTAAAGAATCAGGTTTCCGAATTCATCGGAGCTAGAAACAGTCCAGCCAAGACCTTCCTCTTCCACAAAACGAGCTACTTGTGTTCCAGCCGTGGTGATAAGGGGCTTACCAAAGCCAATGGCTTCAAATAGTTTTACAGGCATTACAAAATCCCAATAAGTATGGGGATTCAATAACAGCAGGAACACATGAGTGCTTTCATATAACGCCGGCAGTTGATCGCCAAAGGCATGGATAATCCGGATTTTGTTACGATCAAATGGTTCGTAGTATGACTGTATTTTGGCCCATTCAAAATCCCGACAACAGACAGTAAGGTGTAACATGGGGTGCTTGGTTACAAATTCAAACATCGGTTTCAGATCATAAATTGGCGGTCTCACCCCGCCAATATACAAAAGTCTCAAATTATCATCAGCAGGCCGTTTGCAGTCGCTATCATCAAGAGGGGCAAGATCGCAGCCAGGAGGAAGCGAACTTGCTCTTGTTGCGGGCCATTTAGTAGGCAGGTACTTTGCCATGCCCATTGATTGAATAAAAAGATGATCGAGCGCTAAGTAGTAACAGAACCAATCATACCAAAACAGAATGAGGGGGTGGATTTCTTTATACCAGGGCGCATCAGGCCTGATAATGCCAAACCGCCAATGTACATCTCGATAATATAAACCAACCGGTATTGAGTGTAATCGGCACCATCGAAGAAAGCCAAAATCCCGAAACGGATGATATAACTCTCTATTCACCAATAAACTTGGCCCAGAGGTTGACTCAGCATAAACAAAATCATAGGTATGGCCCTGTAAAACTTCCCGCTTGACGTGTTCAATAGCCAGCATCCGTTCTGGCCTATTACCGATCACCCGATGCACCTGGTAACCAATTTCCTCAAAGACCCGACTCATCCGCCTAATGCGTACTTTGCTACCGGATGTGGGTGTCTCGGGTAGGGACGCTGGATAATGAAAAATCATCCGCTTTTGGATTGTAGTTCTCCTTCATTGACACTAACCTATATTCTTTGATCCGCTTCCGTGACTATAGAGAACCTTATCATAGATCTCTGCCAGCCGTTCGCCTTGCCGGGCAGCATTGTATTCTGTTTCTATGTGCTGCCGGGCCATAACTCCCATTTGCCTAAGTTGGTTTGAATTGTGGTAAAACCAGGCTAAGTGATCGGCTAAGGCGGTACTATCTCGCTCCGGAGCCAGCAAGCCGGTGACACCATGCTGTACTACCTCCGGGATATCACAATGGTTCGTACCCACTACCGGCATCCCTGTAGCCGCCGCCTCAATTACAGTCACCGGCGCTCCACCTTCATTGTCGCCGTCGGCAGCCTGTACACTGGGAGCTAGAAAAACGTGATGTTCGTAATAGGCTTGCCTCAATTCGCTGTAGGGCTGCATACCGCGCAAGATAACTTGATCCTGTAAATGATTAGCATGAATTGCTTGAAGGATACAACGCTTAGCGGCTTGATTTTCAGCGCTCGCGCCGGCATCGCCAATAAGCGTTAGGTTGACCGCATACCCCTGTTTCGCTAACCGCGCTATAGCTTCAACAGCGTAAACCAGGCCTTTCTTTTCGGTAAAACGTCCGGCAGCCAATAGTCGCAACGGTTCGCCGGGGTGCAACTCCCGGGGGCGATATGTAAACCGGGTTAGATCAACACCTAAATGTTGCACAACCGTTTTTTTAGTCGAGCAACCCAATTCGTGAAGTTGTTCAGCCATATAAGGCCCCTCAACCAGAAAACAGGCGCCCAGCCTAAAGAGGTCTTGATATCGTTGCCGCCAGGCGACATCACTTTGCGGCAGCCTGGACAGGTCATAGCCGTAGAAGGTTGTCACAAGCGGTAAACCAGAGATCCGGGCCAAAGGCAAGCCAATTTGCCAACTGTGATGGCCGAAGTGAACGTGAAGTAACTGAGCATGCTGTCGGCGTAGCAATCGAGCAAATGAAAAATGATAGCCGGCAGCCCAATACCAAAGTCGATTAGCCGTATATTCCCACCAGGACCGCTCTCTGAGGGCGTAGTGATCCGAGATAAAATCACCGTTAAGATTATCGGTTTGCATGGTCAACACTAACGGCCGGTAACGGCGTAAGTTTTGAAGTTGGGTTTGGATCCAATTTTCGGTTAGTTCGTAGTAGGTCGGCACAAAATGTACCGCAACGGGCCTATCGTCAGGTTCTCTTGCCATTAGATGATCTCTCTGATCCCAAGCTGCCGGCTCCGCCGATACCGTCCTCTCTGTTCAGCCACAATCTCCATTATGTCATGGACCACTCCCTCGTTGAAATTCTCAGTAGACCAGGTCGATATCATCAGAAGAAAACACCTGCTCTGTTTCAAAATCTGCAGAACGGTAATTGCCATTAAATACTTGCTGCAACCAAATCTCAAAGGTGAGATAGCGGCATAGCGAGTCAGCATGATTTTCTCCGTTCAAATGATCTTTCCAATCACCCTGTACGTGTTCTTTAGATATATAATTTGGATAAATCGCTGCCGAATTGCTGATCAATGTTTCTTTGAAAAAAGTTCGAGCCGGTTCCTGCCGTATCCAGAGTGGATAATTAGTATAACTAGTTTTGGAGTTGTGATTATAACCAAACGGCTTCATTGCTCGTAAAAACTTACGTTTAACTTTTCGACTTAACTGAAAAACTTTTTGGGCCGAGTCTGACCAGCTAATAGGCACGCCCGTTTTTTGCCAAGGGATTTTTTCAAAATAGTCTGGGAAAAATTTGAGCAACATTTTATTATAGAGTCTGGATTGATATCTGAGGTCATCTGGCAGTGAATAGCAAAATTCAAGAAGGTCATTATCATAGGTTGGTTTGCGATCAAAAAAAGAAACAGCCTCAGACATTATGGGGCCATTAAGGGTAAACCGACGCACCCGATTCTGTAGAAAAAAAGCATCTGTAAAAGAATACTGACTTACAACTTGGCGTACGTATTCAAACAATGAGTCTTGGGGGAAGAGACAAGTATTTGACCGGATTTTGTTATATATCTTATCTACAACATCAATCGGTCGGGCATTGAGAAAAGCTGGAACTAAATAACTGCCGCCAAAGATCAAGTCTCCGGCAAGTGAGTGCAGATTGATATCATACAAACCTCTTGCTGCTATCGCTGGTTTAAGCCCATGCATATGCAGCAAGTTTAAATGACCATCTGTCAACCATACTCCCTCCGGACGTAAATCAAGCCAATTATCTATATGTAAATCATAAGTATGGTGGTTTGTACTCTTTATTGCGGCAGCCATAGCGGCAAAACGAATATCATCACAGCCAGCTTCGCCAAAGGTGATGGTATGAATATGATTTTGTTGCTCAGGTATAGCCGCCAAAATTGCACGCGAATCTAATCCCCCGCTGAGCATTAATCCGATTCGCTCATTTGAGTGACAGCGACGTTTGACGGCGTTCATAAAAAGTCGGCCTAATTCCTCTGCTGCTTCTGTTTCGTTTACTTGACCGGGTAGAGCTTTGATGTCGCTCCAACTCCAGTAGTTTTCTATAACATAGGAGGACTCTCTGAGATCCCATGTAAGGATGCTGCCAGATGACAGTAATGTAACGTCATCGAACCACGTTCGATTTTCAAGTAACTGACCAATGCTAAAGAACTGATCAACAGCCAGTGGATCAATTTTAGGCTCAAAACTGGGCAAAACCAACATCGCTTTTACTTCTGAACTCCAGGCCAGAGATCCCTGACAAACTGTCCAACACAGAGGTCGCAGGCCGTATCGATCTGAAATCAAATAAATTTTCTGTTGGGTAGAGTCATAGATGACGGCTGAATAGACGCCATCGATCTTTTTTAGACTAGAAAAGTCATTACCTTGTCTGAAGAGTGACAACAAAATAGCAGGATCGGAAGGTAGTTCCCAACTGGTCTGGCTACAGAGTTCTGTTTGATTGTAAAACTCACCATCTAACCAAACATACAAACCAGACTTTTGGTATGGCTGGGGTTGATTTTGAATAATATTGGTATGGGACCGCGTAGCACACACCCGAAAATCACAGAATAAATCATCGAGTTTATAGTAATCTTGATGCGTAATAAGCTGCTGCATTTCCTGCAAAACTCGTTTGGTTTCTGATACCGATGAAAAGGCTCCTGTAAATCCAACAAGTCCTGGCATTAGACAGCCTCCTGTTTTTTGGAAAATATCAAGATCCACAAATCATAAAAATAACGATACTCAAACAACATCGCTAACAAACTATACACACCACCGCCCATGGCCACTAGAATTAACAACAACATGACTTTAGTAACCAACCATTCAGACAGCAAGACATAACCGGCATACACCACCAACCCCATTATTAAACTCCAGGCCAGCGGCAACAAAAACAGGGGAACCAGATCATAATAGCCAAAGTAGATTGTGCGGCACAGTATAATCCATAGTAAGGTAGCGTTTAGAAGCGATACGGCCACGTAAGACCAGGCAATGGCATATACCCCATAGGACACCACGGATAAAAACAGACCGGTATTAAGTACCACAACATATACATTCCATTTGAACCCAATATCGGCCCGGCCCTTGGCTAATAGAATGGCCCCTGTTGGGTTACTTAACGCTTTTAAGAGGCCAACAACCGCCAGAATTTGAACCAAAGGAATAGCCCCCACCCAAGATGGGCCAAAAACAACCGGAACAATAAGCGGTGCCGTAACAATAAATCCAACAGTAATTGGAAATAGAATCATAGCCAACAGTTTGATCACTTCCAGGTAGCCCCGGCGGAGGGCCACATCATTCGTTTGCTTTTTAGCAAAAACGGGAAACGCTATTTTGGTGAGAATAGGGTTAATTGTACGGAGGGGTTTCAAGACCAGTTCATACGCCAGCCTATAGAGACCTAATAGTTCGGGTCCTAAAAATCGGCCGACAATCATATAATCAACGTTAGCCGCAAAATAGTTAACACTCCGCTCGCCCATCTGATATAAACCAAAACTGATATAACTTTGGATATCAAAGAAATTAAAATGCAGCATCGGCCGCCAACTGCGCCACCCCCACCAGGTGAGTAGCAAAGCATTAACACTACTTGAAGTTAAGCTACCCCACACTAATGCAAAAACACCCTGCCCTGCCCAGGCAGATCCGATGGCTACGGTCACCCCGGCCAGGGTGGAGAGAATTTGAACCTTGGCTAGCACATCAAACTGCAATTCTTTATGCAGCAATACTTGAAACTGTTGACCAAAAGGAACAATTAATAACCCTAACGCGGCCCAAAATATGAGTTCGCTCAATTGAGGTTCATTATAAAAGGCAACGATTAACGGTGTAGCGGCCCAAACTAGTAGAAAGATAACAAAGCCCACCATTAAATTAAGCCAGTACAGGCTGGATAATTGCGCACGGGTTGTATTTTGATGATAAATGATAGCATTGCTGACCCCCATATCAGCAAAAGCATTAGCAAAACCAAGCACCACGCCAATCATCGCCATCAAACCAAAATCTTCTGGTGAAAGCAAACGGGCCAATACCGCCAGTTGGAAAAATTGTAACCCTGTCACAATTATCATCGTGCTGCTGGTCCACTTGGCTCCAGCAGCAGCTTGTTCTCTTAGGGACATTGTACGTTCTGAGCCTCTTGTATCTTTAAGTTAAGAAGCATTCTTCCACGCCACAAAACTAAACTATGCCTTAGCCGCCAACACCGTATAACTGGCCGTTTCTTGAAAATGAGGATCATACTTATCCAATATCGGCGCGGCAGTCTGATTAAGCCACCAAACGAGAAACCATAGGTATTTTAACGGTCCTCGAGCGAAACGGGTTGTGTGATAATTGAATTTAAGGAACCACATTTGCCAAAAGCCTGTGTTTTCTCGAATATCAATACTCACAAAACCAACTTTTGTGAGTAGATACTCAAGGCCAAATCTTGTGTAACGAAAGTAGTCGTAAGGTGCTTCATGAACATGCCACATAAATGGCACTGTAATAAACAATTGTCCTTCTGGACGTAGAATACGATGGCACTCGGCCAAAAACAGGCTTGGTTCAGACAAATGCTCCATTACCTGAAAAGCAGTCACTGTGTCGGCAAAATTATCTTTGAAGGGAAGTTCTAAATTTAGATTAGAAAATACATCAACATTGGTACTACTATGTAAACTATCAGGCCAGTCTACCCCTATATATTCTTCTGCCAAATTCAAAATAATTTCTTTATAGGTTGCTGTTCCACAACCCAGATCAACTACGCGGCCTCTATAAGGAAGGGATTGAGCTATTCGTCTATTGAGTCCGTGGATTAAAAAATTGTGACTACTCATACCAACCAGTTTTTATCAACTTACAAGGCGATCCAGCATATATAGAGTTTGACTTTAACGTTCCTTTAACTACAGAACCTGCTCCAATTACTATATTGTCGCAAATATTTGCTCCGGATAGAATTACGCAATTTGCACCGATGAAAACGTTATTTCCAATAAAAATATCATTGGTCAATCTTTCCTTTGTAACTTTCCTGCCAAAACGATAATGATTAGAATAAACAATTATTTTAGTTCCCGGGCCAATAGCTACATCATTTCCAATACTCAAGTTACCGTAATAAACATTTACATAACACATTGAACCTAAATGAGAATTGTTTCCAAGGTCGATCTTGCCATATGTGTTAAGAATATATGTCCCGTGATACAATAGACATTTTTCAGCACAGGTAAAGTTGTTTCTATTAGAGATTGTCACTGCTGTATCGATGTAACAAGTTGTTTGAAACAACTTTTGGCGGATGCGTCCAGCTAATTTCGATCTGTTGTTACAGACACTTGCAATGCCCCACTCAATTAAAAATTCTGGGATTAACTGTAATAATTTTAGTAACCGTTCCATCATATTAAGCAAGGAAAATTAACACACTGTCTCACAGCTGCATTAGCATTGCTACAAGCCGTAACAGTTTGGTCTTTTTTAACAGGATGCAAATTAGCTACAAACCATACCCCTAAATTAACCTCTAACTCCTGTAATGCCCAAGACAAATTTAGTTTTTTTTCTGGTTCAACAAGAACCGGATATCGTAAAAAAACCGGCGTTGCTTGAGCAGAAACAACGGGTTGATTATACCCACTAGTATAACACCAGTGATCCCACTGTTTTGCTATTTCCCGTCTACACTCATTATATCGGTCAATTTTTTTTAACTGATTAAGACCAATCGCAGCAATTGGTGCCGGCATTTTACAACCGTAATGAGCCGGCTTTATCCCTTGTTCTTCTTCTTTGGTTGTTGAAACCAACTGTTTCCCACCGTATTGTAAATCAGCAAAATCTCCCCGCCACCAGCGTTGAGGATGTTTGAAGCGGTAGTAGTTCAGCATCAAGGTATGCAGTTGTTTATCAATACGCATCTCTTCTGGATAAGAGGCGTGGTAATAGTACTCCTTTAATCTAATAGCTAGGTCATTATCATTTGTCGTAGCCAAACCGCCCTGAACCGTGTTAAAAATCTTGGACTGCTCACTGCTATAAATAGCTAAATCACCACGATTACCAACCTTTTGACCTTTAAATTCCGCCCCGGTGCTTTGAGCACAGTCTTCAATAATCTTTAAATTATGTTCTCTGGCCAAGGACACAATGGCCTCATAATCTCGACTGACTAAACCGTAAAGATGGTGCAATAGGATGGCTTTTGTTTTCGGAGTAATCTTATCCTCAAGTTGCGTTACATCTAAACCATACGTGTCCAGTTCTATATCACTATAAATAGTTTTAATACTCGCATAATGAAAGGCATTGGGAACCACTACACATGTATAGCCAGGTAGTATAACTTCATCGCCAGGTTGCAAAGCAAGTGCATAAATACAAGCGCTTAATGCAACTCTAGCACCCATAAAACTAAAAGCATATTTTGAACCATTCCAAATAGCAAAATGAGAATGATATGTTCGTATAATATCATCATGTCTATACCAATCTTGAGGATGTTTCAGCCACTCTCTGGCAATCTTTACATCATCTTGATCCAGAGTCATCGACCCTAATGAGGGGGTAGTTAAAGGCTTATCAAGCGCAAGTTTAGCAATGTTTTTTGCTTGGCGATAGCCAATTTTTGTCAACTTTTTTATGATACCCATTGTTTCAGAACAAACCTCACCGCCCCAATCACATCCGCCACATCCTCATCCGAAAGCTTGGCCGAGAGCGGAATCGACACCGTCCGTTCGCTTAGCCAGGTAGCATTGGGGAAATCTTGGGGCCGGTAGCCAAACTGCTGCTGATAGTAGGGATGCAGATGCACACCTAAGTAATGTACCCCGGTGCCAATGTTTAGCTCATGCAGCCGCTGCATAAACGCATCCCGGATCAGGCCGCAGCGTGCTTCATCAATAGTCAAAGTGTACAAATGACGGGCATGATGGCGATCTGGCTCATCCAGAGCAGGTAGCCCTACTGGTAGGTTGGCCAATGCGTTATTATAGGACTGCCAGATCTCGTTACGCCGTACCAACCATTCCTCTACCCGTGCCAATTGATGAATACCAATCGCAGCCTGAATATCCATCATGTTATACTTATAGCCGGGAAAAACGACTTGATAATGCTTGTAGCCATCGTCGGAAAAGCGTTTCCAGGCATCTTTGCTCATACCGTGCAGAGCGTATACTTTGATCTTATCGGCAAAATCTGGGTTGTTGGTGGTTACCATCCCCCCTTCGCCGGTAACTAAATTCTTAGTCACGTAAAAACTAAAACTGGTCAAATGGCTAATATTCCCCACCTTACGTCCTTTATAAGTACCCTCAATGCAATGGGCCGCATCCTCAATCACAATGAGTTTGTGCCGCTCCGCAATATCTAGTATCGCGTCCATATCACAAGGGCGACCATACAGATGAATGGGGACAATAGCTCGGGTAGAGGGAGTTATGGCCTCCTCGATAAGCTGCGGATCGATCAGGCCAGTAGCACGGTCGCAATCCACAAACACCGGCTTAGCACCTGTATGAATGATGGCATTGGCCGTAGCCGCAAAGGTCATCGGGCAGGTGATCACCTCGTCACCCGCTCCCAACCCAGCGACCAGCATCGATAAGTGCAAGCCGGCCGTGCAAGAGTTGACGGCCAGAGCATGATCGCTTCCTATATATTGACGGAACATCTCCTCAAATTTGGCTACCTTAGGTCCGGTCCCCAGCCACCCCAAACGTAATGAGTCAACCACCTCATCAATTTCCGGCTGCATAACCCATGGACTACCAAAAACCAGATAATCTTTACGGATCGATTTCACCACGAAATCCCCCTTTCGCCAAATCACCTCCTCCTTGTGGCCACACCACCACCGTCCGCCAATTCTCAATTCGAAACACCGGATACGCCCCATTAATTTCATTCGTCACCTTAACTTCAGCCTCCAGACAACTCAAATAGACAATCTCAGCCAGATCGCCATCACCCTCAATACTCACGGTATCATATCCAGCCTCTTTGACTTGCTCCAAATACCGTTTCGAGTCTTCACGTGTGACCCGATACCATTTCAACGAAGCCTTCATAAACTTACCGGTCAGGCGCGTCTTTTCAGCGATACCCTGCGGTGTAAGCAAATAACGCAGCCGGCGGCGCTGCATTTGGGTCACTTTAATATAGCCCTTATTGAT
>JAGRBY010000208.1 GCA_020433835.1 Anaerolineae bacterium
GGGTGGAAGTTTTGTAGAAAGACTGTAAGTTTTGTAAGCGACGTTTAAGCCCTCACCCCCGTCGCTGCGCGACTCCCCCTCTCCCAATCTGGGAGAGGGGGTTGGGGGGTGAGGGCGTTCACAACTCTCGACACGCCGCCAAAATCATTGCCAGCACCGCATCCAACGCATCCAACACCTGCTCATTACGGAACCGGATAAGTCGATACCCTCGCTGTTCCAAAAATACACTTCTCTCCGCGTCACGTTCCGACTGCTTGGCGTGAATACCGCCGTCCACCTCAACCACAAGCTTATGCGCCGCACAATAGAAATCAACAATAAAGTGATCAATCGGATGCTGGCGTCGAAACTTCAGCCCGCTCAGCTTTTTATTGCGCAGCGCGTCCCACAACTTGCTTTCAGCCGGCGTCATCTCCTGACGTAGTTCCCGCGCCCGCTGCCGGATGGGACGAGAGGCTCGAATGGGTTTCTTTTGGTCTGGCATAGTTGGCCTCTTTTGCCCTCACTCCCCCCGCAACTCCCGTAATGTCTCCTCATCAAAAGGATTGCGACCGGCTTCTAGCTCGCTAATCCAGGCTTGGCGTAGTTCGATTTCCTTCGGCGTAATTGTGCTATCTTCCTTCGCCTGCTCGACAAAAAATTCGAAATCCTCAATCGCCCCCTCGGTGTCGCCGGTGAGGGCGCGAGCTAAGCCGCGGCTATCGCGGATGCCGCCGTCATCTGGAGCCAACGCCACGGCTTGTTCACAACTATCCAGCACTTCCTCGGCGCGATTGAGCAAACTACCCCACCAGCAGCGGTTGTTGTGGGCCGACGTATAGTCCGGGTCGATCTCGATAGCCTGGGTGTAATCATCAAGCGCGTCGTCAAATTGGTAAAGCGCATAATAGGCATTGCCCCGGTTGAAGTAAGCCGAGCTATATTCAGGGTCGATATCGATAGCTTTGCTGAAATCGTCGATGGCCTGGCGGTTTTGATCGAGCGTGTCATAAACAATGCCGCGATTGTTGTAGGCCAGAGCATAGTCGGGGTTGATTTGGATAGCCTTGGTGTAATCGTCAACAGCCGCTTCATATTGGCCGAGACTCTCATAAATAAGACCCCGGTTGTTGTAGGCATAGGCATAAGTGGGGTCGATGTCGATAGCGGCGGTGTAACTGTCGAGCGCCTGATCAACTTGATCGAGAGCGTTATACGCAATGCCCCGGTTGAAATAGGCTTCAACATAGTTGGGGTTGATGCCGATAGCGGCGGTGTAATCCTCAATCGCTTGCTTATGCTGGCCCAGATCAGCGTAACTAATACCCCGGTTGTTGTAGGCTTCGGCATAACTGGGGTCGATGGTAATGGCGGCCGTGAAATCGTCGATGGCCTGATCAACTTGGTCGAGCGTGTCATAAACATTGCCACGGTTATTATAGGCCAGAGCATAATCGGGATTAATGGCGATGGCAGCAGTGTAATCATCAATCGCCTGCTCATATTGCCCCAAAACCTCATAAGCCGCGCCCCGATTGTTGTGGGGCAGGGCATAGCCGGGGTTGATGGCGATGGCGGCGGTGTAATCGACCAGCGCCTTATCCGTCTGGCCGAGGTCGGCGTACGTAACGCCTCGGTTGAAGTAGGCTTCGGCATAGTCGGGGTCGATGGCGATGGCTTTGTTGTAATCTTCGATGGCCTCATCATATTGGCCCACGGTGCTGTAAGCATTGGCGCGGTTATTGTAGGCCAGAGCATAGTCGGGGTCGATGTCGATGGCCTTGTTGTAATCGTCAAGGGCTTTCTCAAATTGGTCAAGATAGGTATAAGCGACGCCCCGGTTGTTGTAGGCGATGGCATAGTCAGGGTCGATGCTAATGGCAATCGTGTAATCGTAAACGGCCTGCCTATATTGGCCCAGTTGGTAATAAACAACGCCCCGACCGTTATAGGGAGCAGCGTGATCAGGGGCAAGGTCGATGGTTTGATCGTACCAGTCCATAGCCGTTTCAAAGGCTTCAACCGGCCCGCTGTTGAGCCAGCCCAGCCGATAAAAAGCTTCGTCCAAACCCTTGAGGTCAGCAGGATGATCAACGGCATCAACAGCATTCTCAAAAGCCGTAACCGCCTCATCGAACCTTTCATCAAGGTAATAACTCTGGCCGACAGCAAAAAGGCCAAAGAAGGGCAGGTGTTGAGGGAAGGTTTTGGTGACAAACGCGGTGTAAGGGTCTGCGTCGCGTGTAAACGCTCGCGTATCGTCCGGAGACGGAAGATCGACTTCTCCTTCTGTAACGCTATCGCCATCCTCTTTAAGCGTGAGGAAGTTAACCGTAAAGCCGGCTGCTGTTCCTTTACCCCAAATGACCATACTGGCCGCATAGGCTTCGCCCAGTTTCTTGGCCGCATCACCATCGGTTGCCGCCAGCAGCGTAGGATCAATTTCAATCCGCACATTTTTCAGCCCCGCCTCCTGGGCTGCATCTGCAATGGCTCCCTTGATGGAGTTGGAGTAACCGCTATCGGCCCCCCCTTCAATGGACTCAAAAGCGGTAATGACGATGAGCGTCTCACCCGGCTGTGCCGTCGCAAAGGCTATCGGGGTTGCGGTGGGGGTTAGCGTTTGGGTCGGCGACGGCGTTGGCGATGGCGTCTCGGTTGCCGGCAGGCTTTCATTAATAAACATACAACCGGTCAGGGCTACCAGCCCGACAAGAACTGTCACCACAATCGGCATTGTTTTACCCACCTCAAAAATGTCGAGGCCTTTTTGTATGCTTGCCCGCATCGAAGAAAGATCGTGCATCTCGGTTCCTTACTCTGTTTTTCTTTTGTTCGAAGTTATGAGGAATAAATTATGAATGTTATGGCTGAGGTTATGGAACAGGATAGTTGCTGTCTCTTTGTTCCTTGCTTCTATTTTAGCATATCTTATGCGGCTGACAACAAAATTATCGGGTAAATCGTGACTGTCACCTTTAGAGCTGCATAAGTCCTGTACTCTTGAAATACGACATTAAGGCCAAATGCTTCACCCTTGCCCTCTTGCTTAAGATCATGCGACAAGAATTGGTAAAGCCACATCAATGCTTGGCCCGCCACCCGTCGCGAACGCGAAAGTCGGGGCGCAGCCTATAAAGAGCTAACGTTATTTTGTCGATAATCATATAGATGAAAAATTTTTACTTAGTATAACAAGGAGATTATCTAATTGAATACCGTTGTCAATACCCCCGAGTTTACATTGCACGTTTACCCCGAGAAAAAGCTTGTCCATCACGAGATGCACAGGTTTGTTTTTGGTGAGCCATTTCATGATTTACTGATGAAAGGGGCCGAGACCTTTGAAAAGCACGGTTGTACAAAATGGTTGTCTGATGATCGGGGTAACTCGGCCACGCGTCCCGAAGATGTTGAATGGGCTCAGGCCGTTTGGGAGCCTCGTGTTCTAAAAGCCGGTTGGAAGTATTGGGCTATTGTATTACCGGAAAAAGTTATCGGCCAAATGAGCATGAAACGCTTAGCCTCACGCTATGCCCAAAAGGGATTAACCGTTGAAGTTTTTAGCGATCCCCAAAAGGCAATGGCCTGGATTGAGCGACAATAGAACTTTTCGTTGGCCGTAAGCCCTTACGGGCACGGCATCACTAAAGCAATACCATCGCGCCTTCATCTTCAAAGAAGCTGAACCGCTTGGTGCTAAGACCGCTAAGGATTCTTGTATGAGATTTCTTAGCAGGCTTGACATCAAGCGGTTTTTTGTTTGGCATGGCAACTGACAGCCTACAACAACATTGCCTTATGGAAAAAATTCATGTACAGTAACACCCTTTACCCGAAGCATAAAAATGACAGAAGCGACAAAACTTGCTTTGTCAAGCGCAGCCAGATCAAACGTTACTTTGTCGCTCTCGGCTTTTGTTGTAAAGGAGTATCATGGCCGCCAAAAACGATATCACCGTCTTTATCTCCAGCCGCGACTCAACCTGCGCTGAGTGTGGCGAGGCGCTGGGGCGTCCGGCCTGGATTACGCTGGATGACGATAAAAAGGCGCTGTGCTTATCATGTTCTGATCTCGATCACCTGGTCTATTTGCCGGCGGGTGATGCGGCTCTAACGCGGCGATCGCGCAAACATTCAACGCTGAGCGCGGTTGTGGTTGAATGGAGCAAGCGACGGAAGCGCTACGAACGGCAAGGTGTGTTGGTGGAAAGCGCTGCTCTGGAGCAGGCCGAGCAGGAATGTTTGGCCGACAGCGACATCCGAGAGCGCCGCCGCGAGCGCGATGCCGTCCGGCGGGTAGAGCAGGATCGGCAGTACATTGAGGCCTTTGCCGGGCGGGTCCGCGCGTTGTTCCCCGGCTGTCCCAACGGTCGAGAGGAAGTGATTGCCGAACATGCCTGCCTCAAATACAGCGGCCGGGTAGGCCGCTCGGCTGCGGCCAAGGAGCTGGACGATCAAGCGGTGCGGCTGGCCGTTATCGCCCACATTCGCCACGTTGAAACGGATTACGACTCGCTGCTGGCGGGTGGTACAGGTCGCCGCCAGGCGCGGCAGGCGGTGGAAGCAGCGATTGATCGCGTGCTGACCCGCTGGCAAAGTTAACAAACCCCCACCTATTCCCATCATAACTACCTCTGGCCGGTTTCTGCAAAGGTAGGTTATAACATCCACAGGACTTACTTACGCAAATTCCCGATTTTGTAGCGTAAATTGCCAATTTGCGCCACGCGTACGCCCACGACTCGGAACAATTTAGCAAATTGTTCTACGCTCTGCGTAAATCCTGATCAAAAAGCCGTTGCAGAGTCCTGCAAGAGGTGATCGACATGGTGATCGGGGCATGTTCTACAGCGCAAGAGGTGATCGACATGTTGATCAGGGCATGTTCTACAGCGCAAGAGGTCATGACGATGTTGATCAGGGCATGTAAGATTTTACATGAGGTCATGACGATGGTGATCGGGGCATGTAAAATCTTGCAAGAGGTCATGACGATGGTGATCGGGGCATGTAAAATCCTGCAAGAGGTCATGACGATCGTGATCAGAGCATGTAAAATCTTGCAAGAGGTCATGACGATCGTGATCAGGGCATGTAAAATTCTACATGAGGTGATCGACATATCGATCAGGGCATGTAAAATCCTGCAAGAGGTGATCACAACCGTAACCGACGGGCCTTATATGCGCTATGTGCATCTATCCTCATTAACCGCGCCTCGAAATTTCGCGGTTGTTCCCTGCTAAGCCAAGGCATCGAACCTAGTCTTTTTTCCAGGGGTAGGCTGCCCAAATGGCTGATGTTTTTTCAGCCCGGATGGGTATACTTGTATTCTGGATACGACTAAGAAGGTCTGGTAAAGGAAAGGATATGTAGTATGATGCCATTGGTTGATTTTAATGCTGTTGAGAAGCGTGAAACGGATAGGGATACGCGGGCCGGGGCCGATAACGCCGACGATGCTTGGCTTGATGCCTATTCGCGGGCAGTAATTCAGGCTGCCGATAGGATTAGCCCGGCTGTGGTTAACATTGAAGTGCAGAAACGGGCGCAGCGGCGTGGGGCGCGATCGAGCCAGGATGTAAGCGGACACGGCTCTGGGTTTATTTACACGCCCGATGGGTTTATTTTAACCAACTCGCACGTTGCGTCAGGGGCGACGAAGTTGGACGTTACCGTTGGCGACGGCGAGCGCTACCGGGCCGAACTGATCGGCGACGATCCTGATACCGATTTGGCCGTCATTCGCATCAATGGGCCGAACATGCCGGCGGCGGAACTGGGTGACTCGCAGCAAATTCGGGTAGGCCAGTTGGTGGTTGCGGTTGGAAACCCCTATGGGTTCCAGACAACGGTGACAGCCGGGGTTGTTAGCGCTTTGGGACGGTCGCTGCGGTCGCAGTCGGGGCGGTTGATTGATAACGTCATCCAGACCGATGCGGCGCTTAACCCCGGTAACTCAGGCGGGCCGCTGGTTAATTCGCGGGGCGAGGTTGTTGGGGTCAACACGGCTATGATTATGCCCGGCCAGGGCTTGAGCTTTGCGATTGCCATCAACACCGCCATCTATGTGGCCAGTAAATTGATGCGCGATGGTAGGATTACGCGCGGTTTTATCGGTGTGGCCGGGCAGGAGGTTAAATTGCATCGGCGCGTTGTGCGCTTTTATAACCTGCCGGCTGAGAGTGGGGTGTTGGTTGTATCGGTTGAGGATAACAGCCCGGCCCAGCAGGCCGGCCTCAAGGCGGGCGATGTCATCATCGCCTTTGATCGCCAACCGGTTACCGGCATTGATGATCTGCATCGGCTGCTGACCGAAAAACAGGTTGGCCTGGCTTCCACGCTGATGGTCGTGCGCGGTACGGAGCGCATGTTCTTTGATGTAACGCCTAAGGAACGCTAGCCTTATTGTGAAGAGCAAGGCTTACATAAAAAGGGGCTTGATGGTGCAAGCCCCTTTTTTTGTAGGATTTTGCGCCGCCGCTAAACCTGAGGCTGTTTATCGGGCGAGGGGATAATAAGTGGCGGTTCCGGTGTTGGTTGGGGTTGGGGTGGTGGGGGTGTCTCAGGCGGCGTTGTCGGCTCTAAATTGTCTTGCGGCGGGTCGGTGGCGGGTGCGGGCGTTGCTGTCGGTTGTGTGGCCGGTGCGGGCTGTTCCGGGACGATGATTGCGGGAGTGGCCTCGCCGCTGGGCAGAGCGGGCATGGCGGGAACGAAGACTTCAGCCGCCGGGTGGAGGCCGGTCATATCGACATAGTGGGCCGGCCCCAGTGTTGCTACGTGGGCTTGCAGTTGGTAGGCTCCAATGCCGTCGGCCAGGGTGCCGGTGGTCAGGTCCCAACCCCAAAACAGGCTGTCTTCTGGATTTTCATAGTAGGGCAAGCGTTTGCCGGGCTTGAAAATTTGGCCAACATGGGGTGGCCGCATGCCGACCAGGTTGTAAGGTGACCAGATATTCTGTTGCACCATCTGATAGCCCTGGCTCCGCTGCCCGTGGTGGCGAAAGGTGTGGTCGGTACGCAGCCCCTGGCGAGCCAGTTCCATATTAACCCGGCGCGCGGTGTCGATGCACTCACCGCGCTGGTCATCGTTCCATTCTTCGGCCATCTCATCATCAAAAATCCAGCTTCGCTCCGGTAGGTAGTAGCTTTCATTTTCCCAGCCGCCCCAGTAGACTACTTCGTGATAGCCGGGCCGTTGGCAGTAGGCGATCATACTGACGGTGGGGATGCCCACCATGTTGACGCCGGGGCGTGCTCCATCGTGGCGACCGTACGGAAATTGCTGGGCCACGGCGGTTGTGCCGTAGCTGAGGGTTAGCCCATCGACGATGACATCGCCACGGATGTGATCGTTGCCCAGCTCTGGGTCGGGCAGGCGATGGTAATCGAGATGAAACTCAAAGTCGTGTTCCAGGCGAGCGTCAATCGGCATGAGCCAGTAGTCGGGCTGGTAGAATTTCATATCATTGTACAACCCCACGAAGAGCGAGGTTTGCGGGTAGACCAGTTGGGCCTGGTAACTGAAGCCGGGCTGGGCTTCAAAGCTTAGCGCCGAACTCGATGTCGGCCCGGCGACAACGTGGCCGTTCTGGTCGATGAGGCGGTAGTGGTACAGGCCGATTTCGGCAAAGGTGTAATTGAGCATGGTGGTTGCGGTGATGGGGTAGGTCAGCCAATCGACCGAAACCCAGTCAACCGCGTTGTAGATGGCCACCAGACCGGGTTGATCAAATGTTAGGGCGATGGTGGCTGTGCCGTTGGCGGTGTAGTTGATGCGGCGCTGCTCGTTGTTGTAGATGAGCAGGTCGCCGGCGTTGGCCGGGCCGTGGGCCTGGATTTGAAAATTGTATTTGTGTTCGAAGGGTTGGTCAAGGGGGTGGAGCCAGCGGGTGTCTGGACCCGCCATCGTTTGGAAGATGCGGGCCTGCTCAACGCCGTAACGGTAGGCGATGAGTTTGGTTACGCCGTCGCTGAAGGTGTAAGCGGATCGCGTGCTGCCGGGGGCCAGTTGGGCAAAGCCATTGTTGGAAAACAGGCTGGAAGTAACGTCATCAGCTTCTTGGCCGTTGAAGCGGTAGACGATGTCGGCTTGCCGGCCGTTAATGTACTCAACGTTGTACATGATGCTGCGGGTGATATCGAAATATTCTTTGCCTGCTTCCAGGTCGGGGGTGTAGGTTCCAAAGGGAACCGCGCCGATGAAATCTTGGTACTGGCCGCAAGCGGGGCAAGGCTCTTCCATCTCGATTTGCAGGAAGCACGCTTCGCCGCCGAGCCACGTATCTTGCGCCCGGACTTTAACTTCAAACTGAACCCAATATTGGCCGGGGTCGCTGGGGAAATCGACCGTGATAGGAAACGCGTTAAGCGATGTCAGTTTCGTTGATTTATCGAGGGCAAAGTTGCTTGCGGCGTGCCAATCATCGATGGGAACAGGGTTTTGGTTGTTATCTCTGGCACCCAAGGCGTTAACCATGATTTGGTGGGGGGTGATGGTGCTGGTGGTCATCGAGCAACTGGCCACGAGGACTTGGGCCGTAAATTTGAAGCGACAGCCCTGGGTTGTCCAGGCACCTCCGCTGAACTGAAGCTGGGCCTGGTAGTCTACATCAGGCAGGGCGAAGAAAGACAAACTGTTGCTGGTTCCGGTGGCCAGGGCTTCGCCATCGCTCAGGCGGATGATGCGGTATTGATCGGCGCTTTCTGTGGTGATGGTGACTTGAACGGTTTCGCCTTCGGGCTTGATTTCGGATTTGTTCAGGGTTACACCCTGGCAAGTAGGAAGATGGGGAGTAGAGGTAGACTGCGCCGCGAAACGAAACTGGCAGCCGTCGGTTGTCCAGAGGCCGTCGCCGGAGCGAAGCTGGGCCTGATATTCTACATTAGGCTTGGCGAAGAAAGACAAGCTGTGGCTGGTTGCGGTGACCACGGGTTCGCTGTCGCGCACGCGGATGACGCGGTATTGATCGGCACTTTCAGCGTTGATGGTGACCTGAACGGTTTCGCCTTCGGGCTTGAGTTGTCTTTTATTGAGGCTTACGCCGTTACAAACGGGTTCATCTTGTGGTATAAACTGCGTAGCAAATTGGAACCGGCAGCCGTCGGTTGTCCAGGGGCCGTCACCAGAGCGAAGCTGGGCCTGATAACCTACATTAGGCAGGGTGAAGAAGGATAAACTGCTGCTGGTGGCGGTGACCAGGGCTTCGCCGTCGCTCAGGCGGATGATGCGGTATTGATCGGCATTGTCAGCGTTGATGGTGACTTGCACCGTTTCGCCTTGGGGCTTGATTTCGGTTTTAGGCAGGCTTACCCCGTTACAAACAGGGGGTTGCGTTACGTCCCATCTCACTTCGATGCGGAACAGGTGTGAGCCGTTGCTCGAGTTGTCGCCGGTAAAGTCAACATCTATGGTTAGATCGTTTGTCTGGGCAAACTTAACCGAGTCGCACAGCAGCCAGCGGCCATCCAGTTCTTCGTCGCCAAAGTCGTTGCAGTGAACAGTGTGTCCGTTAGCGCTGACGGTGTGGCTCTCATTGTGTTGTTTTTGGTTGGGACTGCCTGACCAGCCCCAGTAGGCGAGAATCTCTACAGCCACAGCGTTGGCCGGGGCCGTGAATCGCTTCGACTCGTGCGACTCTTGGCTCGAAAGGTGTCCGTTCCAGTCGTCTACCGGTCCGTCGGCTAAGGTGGGTGATGGGCCGGTTAAAAAGCCGGCCAGAGTAACAATCGAGAAAGTGATGACAAAGGTGAGTTTTGAGCCTGATGCTTTCATTTTTATTAAATGCTCCCCAAAGTTTTTTAACGAATTCAAGTTGTGAGCAAGATTGACGGTCAAAACTAAGGGCCGGCACAATAAAGATAATCTTTAGTTCAAACAACTTGGGTTAAACATATCTAAAATCGTTGTAATCTTTTCAATTCTGTCTAGCTATCAAGTTCTGGTTACTAGAGAATGGTTCTATCTTAATAAACGGGTGCGAAATCAGTGCAAATAAAGTGCAAAAAAAAGATGACAGTCACTTGGATACCCTAAATTGACCTATTAGGGCTAATCCCATGGTGATTGATAAACCATATGTGACTGTCATCTGACTTTGGCGTAAGTCCTGAAGAAATGACATCAGGGATCTTTCGAAGTAAAATGATCCAAAAATTTCTATACACGTCTTATCCATCTCAAATAACGCAAGGCCGCAAGCAGGCGGCGTGACTATTAAAAGGAGACAGTATGGCAGAGATAGGCATTATGGTTGAGGGGCAAGAGGATATGACCTGGGAGCGATTTTTTCGCCTGGCCGAGGCGGTTGAGGATTTAGGTTTTAGCCACCTCTTTCGTTCGGATCACCTGACCGGCATTTTTGGTTACCCAGAGCGGGCGTCGCTGGCGCTGTGGCCCTCGCTGACGGCGCTAGCGATGCGCACAAAACGCATTCGCTTTGGGCCGATGGTTTGCCCCATTACCTTTCTGCACCCGGTGATGGTCGCCAAGATGGCGGCCTCGGTTGATCAATTGGCCGGTGGGCGGCTCGATTTGGGTATCGGTGCAGGCTGGAACGATATGGAGCACGCCATGTTCGGCATCGACTACCCCCGCTACGGCACTCGGCTGGCGATGCTGGATGAGGCAGCGACGGTTATAAAATTGTTGTGGTCAGGCGAGCCGGTGACGTTTGAAGGTGAATATTACCAACTCAAGGAGGCGCAAACCCATCCCGGCCCGCTGCAACAGACAATCATTATGGGCGGCAAAGGGGAGAAGACGCTGCGCATTGTGGCCAAACACGCTACAGAATGGAATTACTCGTACGGTGGGGTCGATG
>JAGRBY010000209.1 GCA_020433835.1 Anaerolineae bacterium
TGCAAAATAACGGCGGCTCCACGCCTACCCTTCTTCCTTCGCCAAGCAGCCCCGCTGTTGATGCGGGTGACCCCACCTTTAGCAGCCCCCCTACTTTCGACCAGCGCGGAACCGGCTTTGAGCGGGTGTTTGATATCCTCGATATAGGGGCAGTTGAGCGACAGTCGCTCTTGCTCTACTATCCGTTGCTCTTAAAAAATGGTTCATCTTCATCTGATTTGGTCATTACCCATATCACCGCCACCAGCAGCGATGTTCTGGTAACCATTAAAAACCAGGGCAGCACGCCCGTGACCGACGCCTTTTGGGTTGACGTTTATTATAATCTCGATACGCCTCCGGTTTTAAATCAACAAGGATCGCTTTTTTGGGGGTTGAGTCAGGCTAACGGTGGGGTGCCCATTGCGGCGGGGCAGAGCGTTACCTTGTCGCTGGCCAGCCCTTACTATTATGAAGGCAACCCGCCGGCTAGTGGTACGAAGGTGCATGGTCAAGTTGATTCGGTGGGTACGGCCGGCGTTGGCGGCGTTGCCGAGGCTAATGAAAGCAACAACGTTTTCGGAGCCATGACATCTACGAGCGCGGCGGTTGCAGCATCGACCCCCTCAAACCGGGCTACCGATTACAGCGGACTGCCCAATCGGATGATTGTGACGCTCAGTTCGGCAGATACCCTGCCCAACCCCGACATTACTCCCCGTGAGGCCGGTCTTCAACGGCAGGACGACAATCGCCTCGGTCAGGGGTGGCAAGCTTTGCTTCGACCAAAAAGTTTCGATACGGGTGAGGCCGGTCTGGCCACGCAACATCAGAAACTAAGGGGTGGTCGTCGGTCGAAGAAGTAGCGTTAGCCTTGACCATTGTAAATACTCAGCCGCAAGACTATTTGGCGTAAATCAGGCTGAGGCGAAGGCTAAGGCTAAGCAAAAAGCAAAGAAAATGAGGCGATTTCTTGAGATAGTAGTGGCTCAACCTGAATTTGTCTGCTTGTCCTTCTTCTCAGCCTCTTTTAATCGCTTTTTCCGGGTTTCGATCGTTTCCGGATGAGGCTTTACATCCGCCAGAGCTTCATCCGGCAGCACGTAAGAGTGCGCCACTTTATCATCAGCCCACTCCAGCAGCTCGGGGAAGCGGGCATGTAGTATCTCTACGGCAAAAATTTCTTGCACAGCCGCCTCAAATCTTAAAAAGGCCACGGTTTCGCCGGTTTTGATATGCACAACCCACACGCCACTGATGCGTTCGGACAGTTCCTCCGTAATCGGGATGCCGCTGAACGTGGCGCTCTCGCGCACTTGTGATAAACCTACAAAGGCTAAGGGGCCGTAAAAATCCAGTCCTCGGGTAAAGCCGGGCAGCTTGGTGATCGTGTTGACCTGCCCCGTTTTTAGATCAACCCAGGCTAAACTGCCATAACCACTTTCCAGCAGCCACAGCTTGCCATCATACCAGCGTGGTGAGTGCGGCATCGACAGACCCCGCACCAAAATCGTGTTGCTGTCGATGTCCATCAATAAGCCGCCATCCTGTTTGTTTTTACGCCAGCCGCCCGGTGAGTCGGTTTCACCCAGCATGGTAACGTATTTTGGTTGCCCATTGCGCATAGCCAATCCGTTTAGATGACAGCGATCCTCAAGGTATAGAGCCGACACAAACGGAGGCCGCCAGCGCGGGATAAAGTTATGGGTGTGGTCGAGCGTACAAAGGCACGAGAATTTGGTATTAACCAGCCACAGTTCGCCCTCGGCGTCCCAGGCCATTTCGTGGATGTCGATGTCGCCCGTAACATGAATATCACGCGGAATGTAGCAAGCATCATACTTGCCGGACGGCTCCAGCTTTTTGGCTACGTCCGGTACGTTACGGTAGGTCCATACCTCGCGGCCTGTGCCTAAAGCCAGCCGTCCCGGCGCAGTGGCCATGCCCATGGGGCGATTAAACCGCCTAAAGTGGGTGTTTAGGCTATCAGCGTCGTTGCGCATAATGATCAGATGACCGGCCTGGTAGGTCGACACCGCCAGACTGATACCGAATTGTCCTAAAATTTGGGGAAAGTTGTTGGTGTGAACACTGCGTAAGGGTTGGTTATGGGGTGGGTGG
Source organism: Anaerolineae bacterium (assembly GCA_020433835.1). The sequence goes on from JAGRBY010000209.1 coordinate 2,101, forward strand.
GGGTCTGCCATTAAGGCCCTCGTTTCGTTGGGTTATCCTGTCAACCTCAAAGGATGAGACCTTCGCCAAAGTCAAACTGAAGATTCGTTCCTGACATTTTTTGCTTATAGAGGGCATCGAATAGCTCGCTTTGCTCTGCGGTGAACTGGGTGCGCCAATCGCCGACGATACCCTTGCGAAAATGGGATGGGACACCCTCGCGCTGCGGAACCCAGGTGAAGTTGGTTTTCTCATGGGTGGCCATTGTTTGAAAAGTGCTGCCGGCTATGACGCGCTCGAGCAGGGGTTGGGTTAAAGGAACGTTGATGAATGCCGCAATCTGGGCCACTCCCCCGGCCAAATCACGATTCATCTCTTCGTACTTAAGAAAGAGAATATTATCACTATTTTGGGCGGCTTGCCACCACGGCAGCACGTGGTCGAAATAAGAGCCGTACATCACTTGACCCTGTACAAAGAGCGTGAAATGTTCATCCCAACTGCCGTCATAACCCGCTTTACTGCGATCGTGATGGTAAAAAGAAACGGCCACATCTTTAGGATTGCGGGCCACATAAATATAGCGGCCTTTATCGGTCGAGAAGTTGGGCATAAGGGGCAAGGGTAGATGGCAGGTGAATAATCGCCTTGCGTTCAACGTCTGTAGAAATGCATTCATCCCTCCCGGGCGTCGGGGCAGCGTTTCCAACCAGGGGGCTGCATCGGTTAGACGTTGATCGCCCTGCTCGCCATCGTTGAGAATGAGATGGACGATTTGTTCGGTCCAGGTTGTGCCTGATCGGGGATAGGTGACCACAAATATATCATCGTCATGAACCATAAATTGCTCGGCCAGAATATCCATTTCATGTTGGGTAATAAAAGGGGGAAAGGGGATTTGGCCGTTCTTTCCGTCATTGACCAGACTACAAGGATAAGCTGACATAGAGTAAAATCCTTTAGGTGGGGTATAAGACAAATCGGCACGGGAAGATGGGGGGCCTCTAGCAGCGGCATAGACAGAATATTGAGACGGAGTACGGTATAATAGGGAACGTGCGTTCCCTATTATACCGTATTTCTATTTTAAGAGCTACCTGACCGGCGCACTAAATCGATTTTTGGTTTGTGTTTGATGTCGGCAAGGCCGGTTCGACGATTGCGATACGTGGTGATAATTTGGCTTCGGTTATCAAGACTGAGTAAAACGGTGGTGCCGACCAGCTTTTGCCATTGCTCGCAATTTCTGTCCTCTAACGGAATATCCTTCTGCCGTAAGTGAACCATCACCGCTCCGGTTCTGTGCCAGCGCTTGCCGTATAAAAGCACGTAAACCACTTCCTCTACGCTAAGACTGCGTTGGTCCATGCGTTGTCGAGCGTGTCTGGTAAACTTCATCGATTTCTCAACGGATGGCACGGAACGCTGGCTTGACGGATGAAGTTCTACTTCCTTATCTCTGAACTTTTTCTCACCAGACTGCCGGGTGCGGTCGAGCCAGCGGGGATGATCCAAACACGTGACTCCTTCGCCCATTTCTAACCACCACTGTTTTGCTTGAAGTGCTTTTGAGACTGCCATAATCTTACCTCCTATCACTTGCTCCTTCTCTATTTGATAATTTTAATATAACTTAAATGGAGGTTGTTTCCTTGATACCCTATTGACACCGCTTTGAAGGGTTTCTGACAAAGTTGACAAAAGTTGAAGTACCTTCTTTGTCTGTCAGCGTTCTACCAAACGGCCTTGGGTATCTGGATTATGGTCTTCTCGCCTTATCTCCAATCTCTATCCTTCTACTCCGGCTGTACAAAGCGATAACCATGCCCACGAACGGTTTGAATGTAGGTGGGTTTGTTCGCATCCGGCTCGATTTTTTGGCGCAGGCGGCGAATAAGCTGAGCCAGTCGATCATCCTGAATGCCTTCGTAAACCTCATCATCGACCCAGATAGAGCTTACCAGGGAGTCCTTATGACATAACTCACCGGGATGCTCTAAGAAAAAGGAGAGCAGCCGATCTTCATACGGCGTTAACTCGATTTCTAGGGGAATGCCGTCGCGAAGTACAGAGCGCGTTCGGGGGTGCAGTTCAAGTACACCCGCGGCACCACCCTGCTGCCGGTAGATGAAGCGCTCGAAAATGGGCGAGAAGATACGCAGCTTGGCTTCCGGTGAGAAGCGGGTTAGGAGTTTGGCTCGCTCAAGATAGTTTACGGTAGCCTGATCGACCTGCCGCTCATCGGCTCCGCTAACAAGAGCCACCAGAGCCGTCGCTTCTTCGGGTAGAAGATCATCCCAAATTTCCTGACAGTTGCGTTTGAATTCAGGACGATCTAACAGCCGCTCAGTCCACTCTGCCCGGCTTTGGTCACGGCTAACCGCCCCTTCGGCCAGGGCCAAACAGCCCAATTTCAAAAAGGCGGGTAACCCACCGGTAACGGCCAATAGCTGTTCAACCTCGGTTTGGTTAAACGAGGTGTTTAGCCGCTCGGCCATTTGTTGGGTAACCCACAGCGCATCACGTTCAACCATAGGCCCAACTCGACAGGTATTGGCCGCGACGATCTCATGAAACTCATCAATCTCGCCGGGGTCACGCAGGCGGGCTAACGGATGGCGGGTGAAGACAACATAGCACAACTGCCCTTTGAATTGATCGCGCAGGCTGCGCAGACTGCTCAACGTTTGAGCGTCGAGTTTTACACAGGCTGCATCGAATCGATCCAACAGCCAAATTACTTTCAGACCGGCCTGATAAATCACCAGCCGATAGGCTTTTTGAAGCAGGGTTAGCACCTGAAAGACATCGTCCCAATTGATTTGCCCCGCAGTCAACTGCTGCATTGCCTGCTGAATTTCCGGATCCAACCGCTCTGCGGCATCCTGTAACGTTTGTACCAGACCCCGATAGAAAAACGGCACGGTCAGCATCGGTAAACCATTAATGTCGAGATGGAGGAAGAGATACCGGTCGGGATTATCCCTCACAAAGGGATTAATGGCCTCGGGCTGGCTGGTCAGAAAGCCCGCTAAATTCGATTTACCGGTGCCGCTGCCGCCAACCACTACCCCGCTCTCCCCTGCCGTTATCCAGCTTATAATCGTTGCAATTTGTTCGGTGCGATACGTGATGGGGTAATCGGTCCAATAGTTTTTTGTTCGATTCATCGTTGTTATCCTATTGTTATAAGCCAGCTAATAGCTACGTGGCGGTGAGTATTTTGGGAAATATGGTGTGGCGATACAGTAACCGTGGGTGACGGCGAGGCTTTGTTGTTATGGCCGGTCATAGGCCAAAGCCTCGCCATTTTACTCTCGACCGCCGGAACTGACAATTCTCGATAGCTTTGCAGCATTGTTGATTTTTGTAAACCTTTCTAAAGGCCAATATTTTTAGTGTGGTTGCAATATACCAGGAATACTTTTGACAATCTTGACACCATTTTGTTATTGGATTGACAGATTGATGAGATGGCTTGCCAAAAGGTTTAGCTGTCATTACGCAAAAAGCGGCAGTCAGGTATTGGCAATAAATCACCCTCGGCCAAGACAAAAGGTTTATTGAGCAGATTACGCTACCTAACTTATCGTTTACGACATACAAGTTCACCGTTGCCGATGGGCACAATCAGCGCATCGACCCGCTCATCTTCTAACGCTCGATCCAGCATAGGCTTAAGCACCTTTTGATGATTGATGGCGTTGTCGGCTACCAGTAACCCTCCTGTTACTAAGTTGGGAATTACGGCTTCATAGCAGTCTTGATAAACATCTTTTTCGGCATCGAGAAAACAGAAGGCGATATCCTTATAGGTAGATAAATATTCGCGAGCATCGCCGACAACAAGTTCAACCACGGGTTCAACGTCTGCTAACCGAAATGTCTCTTGGGCGAGCTTAACTTTCTCTTCTAATATTTCGAAGGTCGTTACGGTTCGGCCCGTCTCTAGACAGGCTAGAGCCAACCACATGGTCGAGTACCCAGCACTGGTTCCAATCTCGATAATGTGTCCGGGTGGCACATTAGCGGCTAACAGGGCAATAAATTTACCGGTGTCAGGTGCTATTTGGCGCAGTCTTTGCAGCCGGGGGGTGCCGTCTGTTCTATCCTGGCTGTCTTTTGTTTCCAGATAGTGCATTCTATCGCGCATTGCTTGAGAAATGGTGTGAAACACAATTAATAGCTCCTCTTAGAGTATTGGTTAAAACTTGAAAATGGCAGCGTTGATTGGGCAGGATATGATTTTACCAGAAAACCGGTATCGAAGCATACCCCCTTTTACAATTGCGGCGTCTAAATTTTTTTGGTCGAATGGATGCTGGGATGTTTGTTATAAAAGACTCAAGCGATCATCCCAATAGGTCGATATAGAAGCAGGCAGAGTCATTTATTGGTTATAATCAAAAAAGGTACATTACAAACATGACAATGGTTGGTATCAATAATTCACCCCCCGTAGGCGCGTTTCCTCCCCCCAGGGAGGATTACAAGCTGAGTGATGAGCAAAAGGGCCAGCTTCAAGATATTCTTTCGAAATATGACGCCAAAGATATCTCCGAAGACGATAGGCGAGCCATGCTAAATGAGATTAAAGATGCGGGTATTCGTCCTGGGGAAGATTTAAAGAATGCCTTGGAAGATGCCGGTTTTAAGGTCAAGCCGCCGCCATCCGGTGACCGCCCACCGCGTGGGCTGGGTAATTCGCGGGGGCCAGGCTTCGAGCCGCCCCAGTTTGTGAAGGATTTTATGGCTAAAATTGAAGCCGGTGATGTTTCTGATGACGATATTCGGGGATTTTTAGAAACCATTCAATCCCAGCAAGGGGAGCCTAAAGGCGTCTTTTTTGATCGGGTGATCTAAATCATCTGTGCTGCCACCCTCCTATTTTGAAAAAATCACGTCGGATACAACGGGGTATCCGGCGTGATTTTTTTATCCCCGAATTACAAGCAATATGTGTCTTTCCCTTTATCGAATTAGCAATAATATGCCTGACACAATGAGGATAGCCGCTACAGCTTGCCTAAAGTGTGTCTCACTAATTTTGAGATGTGTTTTGTGGCCCAAAACTGTTCCCAGAACCAAGGCCGGAGTTAAAAGTAAGGCTAATTGGAACATTTCTATGGTCAAAAGCCCGGTTACGGCAAAGACACCCACACGCCAAATATCGTCAATTGCAAATAACCCAATCAGGGAGGCCCGTAAAATATCTTTCTGTTTCAATTTGTGCGTAAGGTACATCACAAAAGGCGGGCCGCTTGTACCGAATAAACCCCCAAAAATACCGCCGATTGCTCCGGCTAACAGCCCCCAGCCCGAAGCGATTGGTCTGGACGTGGTTGTACTACTGCTTCTCTCCAGTAGCAGATTGAGAGCAAACAAAATGACAGCAATACCTAACAGCCACTTAAGAAAGAGACTTGTAAACGCATATAAAATATAAGTCCCCAGTAAAGTACCCACGATAGTCCCCGCAATCAACGGTACAAGGGTGATTTTGCTAATATCCTTGTATACGGTGCTTATCAATAAAAAACTGATCCCAACTTCGAAGAGTACTTCCAAAGGAACGACAAATTTGAGGTCAAATAACAAAGCCAAGAGGGGGATACTAACCAAAGCGCTGCCGAAACCGGTCAATGAACGGATAAAAAAGGCAACAAAGATGATTAGACTTCCGGCAGTAGCGACAACGATAAAGTTTTCCATGGAGGCTGTGTCTCATCGTTCAATGTGAAACTTTCAATCATTTGTGGCGCGATACGGAACGGAATTTCTATTATCTTTTCATGAAGCAACCTATCTGCCTCATCAAACTTTGCGGCGATGTAAAAGCTCGTAATTCTTAGGAGATGATCTAACTTTTTCAACAAACAGAGCCTATGGTTTGGCAGTAGAAATAGAAAGCCTCAAAGTGAGGTCGAAAAACGAGGCTTGGCTAAGTATAACACATCTTACTTGGCTTCAAAAAGGGTGCGCGGAAACTTTACAGAGGATGTGGGCCATCGCCGGAAGCTGTTATTAAAAAAGCATTCTTCTCTTCGCTCCAGAAGCATTTCCGGTATAACAAAATAGTAAGGAAAATTCCAACGGGGTCACATTTTAAAAAAAGACACCTAATTTTGTAAAAAAAGGGTCACAATTTAAAAAAGACAGGCTGTTTTTATAAAAAAGGGGTCACATTTTTAAAAAGGACACCCGATTTTGCTAAAAAAGGGTCGCGTTTTTAAAAAGGACACCTGATTTTACTAAAAAAGGGTCGCAGTTTTAAAAAAGACACCTGATTTTATCAAAAAAGGGCTACGTTTTTAGAAAAGGTGGCTAAAAAGCACGGCGAGCTACCATTTTTCTTAAAAAGCGTCTGTATTCTCGTCGGATGAACATTTTGTTCGTAAATGGGTGAAAGATAGCCTGCCTCGTCTTGCCCTAAAAGATTTGTGTGGAATTTCTACGTACTTTTGCATCCCATCGAGATGTGATATACTGATTGTAACCCCATTTCTTCGACTTCTCCTCTGTGATGTCTATTCCACGCCCCTTGCCAAGCTTTCGCTTTTGTCATAGGCTAAAATAAACTTTGTCGCTCCAGGATCTTATAATCAGGAGAGGAAATGACATCATTTATACCCTGGAACAGCCAACCGCTCGATACGTGGGCCGATAAATATGCTCAGGGTCAATTTATCGACCTGGACGGACATCGCACCCACTACATTGAAAAAGGCCAGGGCGATCCGGTGCTGCTGCTGCACGGTTTCTTTTACGACTCTTACATCTGGGCCGATAATATCGATGCGTTGGCCGAGCATTTCAAAGTTTACGCGCTGGACCTGTGGGGTTTTGGTTATAGCACCCGCGAGCCGCTGGATTACGGCTACCCGCTGTTTGCCCAGCAAGTTTTGCTGTTTATGGATCAGTTAGGCATCGAGCGGGCCTCGCTGGTAGGGCAATCGATGGGTGGGGGAACGGCCATTACCTTTTGCGTTCAGAATCGGTCTCGCGTCGATAAATTGCTGCTGGTTGATCCGGGCGGGATGCCTAATCCAATGCCGTTTGTGGAAAAGATCTTTAATATGCCGCCGGTGGGTGAGTTTTTGGTTGGTTTGAATACAAACTTTATTCGGCGCAAAATGTTGAGCGATTTTTGGATTTATAACAAGAAACTGCTTACGGACTACTATTTTGAAAACGTCACCCGCTTTCAAAAAATCAAAGGTACCTCAGAAGTGCTGCTGACAGTTCTCCGTAAGCAGTTTTTTTTCACGCTCAGCCATGAAATCCAGCAATTAGGCAAAATGGACGTGCCGACGCTGCTCGTTTGGGGTCGGGAAGATAAATCCATTCCCGTGGAACGCGGGGAGGCGATGCATCGTATCATCAACGGCTCGCGCCTAACCATTTTTGGCAACGCGGGCCACGTGCCCAATTATGAATGCGCGGCAGCGTTCAATGCGTTGGCTGTGGACTTTTTGCGGGAATAAAGGGTTGGGATAGGAAATAGCGATTAAAGCGTTCTTGTAAAATTGGGGTAAGAGATAAGGAGATGAGGAGATTGGTTTGATAAATCTCCCTATCTCCTTATCTCCCTATCTCTAATCTCCCGGCATGCTCTTTGTTTGAGGAATATCTATGACAACACCATCTCCATCACACAAAAACATAACCAACTGGGGCGCGACTTTATGGCGGGAGCGTCGCTTTTGTGGGGATAACGATTACGCTAAACATTTGCGTCGAATTTACTGGAGCGAGCCGGCGAGCTGGTTTTACGGTTTGACTTTAAGACGGTTGGGCCGTCCGTATGCCGCCGAGGTCGAAGCCGCGCTGCGGTCGGCCTGTGATGCGCACCAGGGCATCCGTTATTACTGGCAGGGACGATTGGACCGGCTTGACCAGGCCAAAGAACGGGCGACCCCGCTGCGGAAGGTCATCGCCAACTTGCAGGACGATCATTGGCTGGAACGCTTTCTAGCCCGCCACGTTTTATTGCATCGAGGGGGCGAGGCCATCGATTCTTTATCGGTCTTAGCCCAGACGGCTTCCCCGACCGAACAAGAGCTGGCTATTTGGTTAATCTTGAGTATCGGCGCAGAAACCCAAGACCGATTAGCCCCAGACGCCGACCATCTCTTGTGTTCGCGTTGTTTTGTTTCCTGCCGCCCGCTTGAGAGTGTTTTACCGGAGCGGGGGGCGGTTATCTACTATGGCTGTGGTTCTTGTGGCCAAAGTATTGCGTTTTACCCCTGGCCGCCCGGCGGCGTGGTCGCCGTTTTAGATACAACGCCCCAACCCGAGAGCGTACAAACGCCCAACCAAATCCGCGTCAATTGGATGGTAATGCGCCGCCTGTTTGATTTCGATCAGGTAGAAATTATCAACGCTACAGACGAGGATGTTGAGCGCTTTGTTATTCAAGCCGGTAATGATACGGATGAAATAAAGAGCGCCCGTTATGCCGCTATGGTGTGCAGTATCGCAGCAGGATGTTCGTTATCGCCCAATACTATGCGTATTTTGAAAGATACATTTGGTAAAGTGGAGGTGAAAGCGCTTGCGGAATAAAAATCTGTGTCCATCGGTGCTCGGTAGCACAACATTAAACCGGGGGAACAGGAGATGATGGAAGATCGACAAAATAATCGACAGAATTGACAAGATTATCACGATTTTATCTGTCATAATTCGGTAAATCGTGTTAATTCTGTCTAATTTTTCTTCA
>JAGRBY010000020.1 GCA_020433835.1 Anaerolineae bacterium
GATCTAACCCTGCCCGAAGCAGAGAAAGCCGCGCTGGAAGTGATCTCGCTGCCGGTGCATCCGGCTTTAAGCAGCGCTGATTTGGAGACGATTGTTGCGGCGGTGAATGGGTTGGTGGGATAAGAGAGGTTTCGTTTGTTTGTTCACACAACCGGCTGTTAGTGCGGATTTATAAGCAAACGCGCATAAAAAAGTTCGTGATAATTTCATTTTCCTCACTGCCAACAATATTTTTTGTAGTGAGGATTTTTTTGCTCGGTTCAAAAAACTCTTGACAAGAGATATACAGTATTCGACACAAAAGCCAAGAAGTGGTTAGCTTACATTTGGCCGAGAGACGATCTATTTGCCTTCTCCGTAGTTCTACAAGTCTTGTAGGAAGGTACCGGTTTTATAACATCCTCTCTCTATCCATTCGCTATAGTAACAATCCGGATTAGGTGTAATTTTTAGAACGAAATCGGCCCGTTCATAATTAGGGTTACCTTCCCGTGGCTTTTTGCGCATTTTTGTTGAACGATTAGAATGTTCTTGAACTTTGGTCTTTTTCTTAATGGTAGTATTTAGGGACAAACAATGTGTCACAGTCTATAGCAAATTCCCAACGATATCTGAAATCGACAGTCGGCGGCGCGACAGCCAGAGAGTCAACACCCTATCCAATGGGAGACGTTATTATTACGTCTGGTAATGATGCGCTTGAACTGTCGATCCTTATGCCATGCCTCAACGAAGCGGAAACACTGGAGCTATGCATAAATAAGGCTCAGACATTTTTGTACGAACATAACGTAAAAGGTGAGGTAATAATTGCCGATAACGGCAGTACAGATGGCTCGCAGATGATTGCCACCCGGTTGGGAGCCAAAGTGATACAGGTGAAGGAGAAAGGGTATGGTGCCGCACTTTTAGGCGGTATTGAAGCGGCCGAGGGACAGTATATTATTATGGGTGACTCGGATGACAGCTATGATTTTACTAACCTGATGCCCTTTGTAGAGAAACTGAGAGAGGGATACGATTTGGTCATGGGTAACCGCTTTAAGGGCGGTATTGCACCGGGGGCCATGCCGCCGCTACATCGGTATCTCGGCAATCCGGTATTGAGCTGGCTGGGACGACTTTTTTTTCAAACCCCCATCAGCGATTTCCACTGTGGTCTGCGTGGGTTTAACCGATCCGCCGTTAAGCAATTGGATTTGCAAACTACCGGCATGGAATTTGCCAGCGAGATGGTGGTGAAGGCATCGTTGTATGGTCAAAGCGTTGCCGAAGTGCCGACTACGCTCTCGCCCGATGGACGCAGCCGCCAACCCCATTTACGCAGTTGGCGCGACGGCTGGCGGCATCTACGCTTTTTACTGCTCTACAGTCCGCGTTGGCTCTTTTTGATCCCAGGACTGGCTCTATTTGGGCTGGGAATGTTGCTAATGCTGGTATTGTTAGGAGGGCCGGTGCATATCAACGGCCTTTATTTTGGGCTACACTATATGGTACTGGGCAGTATGATAACCCTGATCGGGTTCCAGATAGTGTCCTTGGGCATCTATGCTAGTGTTTTCTCGGTAACAGAGCATTACGCCCGCGCCAGCAATACGGTCAGCATGATAAACCGATACTTCAACTTGGAGCGGGGGATTGGGTTGGGAAGCTTATTGTTTTTAATAGGTGTAGTCATCAACCTCTACGTAGTATATGTCTGGCTGAACCAAGGCTTTGCCGGTCAGCTACGCATTGGTGAAACAATTTTGGCGATGACTTTGATGGTCATTGGCGTGCAAACAGTTTTTTCCTCTTTTTTCCTCAGCCTGATGGGTATTCAGCACAAATAATATATGAAAATTGCTTTTGTTTACGATGTAATCTACCCCTATGTGAAGGGCGGTGGGGAGCGACGCTATTATGAACTGGCTCGACGGCTCAACGGCGAACACGAAATTCATTTATGGGGTATGAAATTTTGGGATGGACCGGATGTGATTCAAAATGAGGAGGGGATTACGCTGCATGGTGTTTGTCCGCCGATGCCGTTGTATGTAAATGGGCGACGTTCTATTAAGCAGGCTGTTTACTACGCAATCCGACTGTTTCGACCGCTTATTAAAGAAGATTATGATTTGATTGAGTGTCCATCTGCTCCTTTTTTTCCTATTTTCACCTGTAAACTGTATTCATTGCTTAAGCGACGTCCGCTGGTAGTGGTCTGGTTGGAATATTGGGGTGATTACTGGTATGACTACCTGGGCCGAATGGGCGGTGTGGCCAAATTTATTGAAAAAGTGGCCAGCAAACTGCCAGACCATATTATTGCTATTTCCAATCACACCCGAGATGCGTTAGCGTCTACTGGTGTAAGCCATAACGTGATATCCTCAATTCCGCTAGGGATAAATCTGGCCGATATTCAAACTGTTGAACCTGCTAGCCACCAGAGCGACATTATTTTTGTGGGACGGTTGATTAAAGAAAAAAATGTCGATATTTTATTGCATGTTGTCCAGAAACTTTTAAAAAAAGGGGTGGATGTACAATGCAACATTGTGGGGGATGGTCCTGAAAAGGAGCGGCTTGAAGATATGTGCAAAAAACTTGAAATTGAGCCAAATATTCACTTTTTGGGGTTTGTGGAACGCTCTGAACATGTTTATGGGCTGATGAAAGCCTCTAAAGTGTTTGTGTTTCCTTCAACCCGAGAAGGGTTTGGACTGGTTATTCCAGAAGCTAATGCTTGTGGCTTACCGGCAATTGTGATACAGCACGAACAAAATGCAGCGACATTACTGATTGACCACGGCAACAATGGGTTTATCTGTGATCTAGAAGAAGAACAGATTGTTGATCTGGTTTACCAACTGTTAACCAATAAAAAGGCTTATTCTGCGGTAAAAACTAATGTACTGACCTGGGCTAGACAGTTTGATTGGGAAGTGGCAGCCCAACACACAGCAGATGTTTACCAGATGGTATTAGAAAATTAATTTAAGGTGTCTGTTTACAGGGATACTAATTTTTTTCGTTATAAAAGAAATTTGATATGCAACAGGATAAATCTACAAACCAGATTGTTAAGCCGAATTTCCTTTATATTGGTGCGGCTAAAGCCGGGTCGAGTTGGATCTACGAAATTCTTCGCGAGCATCCAGAGGTATTTGTACCCGTAGCCAAAGAGATTGAATTCTTCAATAAACATTATAACAAAGGGCTAGATTGGTATCTTCCTTACTTTCAAGCCGGAGATAGAGCGAAAGCTGTTGGTGAGCTATGCCACGATTACTTTTTACAAGAAGAAACAGCCCACAAAATAAAAAAGCACCTGCCTGACGTACGCTTAATCAGTTGTCTACGTGAACCGGTGGACAGAACTATTTCAAATTTCTCATATGCTAAAACATTAACACTTGCTCCAAATGCTTCATTTGAAGCCTTTGCCTTTAGAGAAAAAGTTATTAGTTACAGCGACTATTACTATAACCTGCGGCCCTATTTCGAGTTATTTCCCACAGATAATATTCTAATTCTTTTTTATGATGATTTGAAGAAGGACCCTAAACACTTTGCCCGTAGAATATATGAATTTATAGGGGTGGACTATGAGTTCACGCCTGAGGTATTACATAAAAAAGTCCTTAAAACAGGCAGCCCCCGATGGGTATGGTTGGCTCATACGGCTTTTAGAATCGGAAAAAAGTTAAGGAACCGCGGTTTAAACACAATAGTTGGAAGTGTTAAAAAATCCATTTTGTTTCAAAAATTGCTCTATACCAATTTAGAAAATATGCCTGAAATTTCAGAAGACTCAATTCTGGAACTGCGAGCGCTTTATCAAAAGCGATTGACCGGTCTGCCAGAGTTGATCGGCCAACCTTTGCCAGCAGGTTGGGGATATAAGTTTATTTCACCAGAAGCAGTTTCTCAATAATCAATATGAAAATCTGTATGATGATCGATAGCTGGAGTCGCGATTTTCAAACCGGGGGTGGCCATGTGGCCGTATGGCAGCTATCTCAACATTTGGTTAGGAATCACGGCTGCACCGTTGATATAGTAACAAGTACCCAACCAAACAGCAACAACACTCGCCCGATGGTGGTAGAACAATATCTGAATGGCCGTCTGCGTCTGATTCGGGTTGGTCCCTGCTGCTTTTCGGCGGATAGTTTTTTAGGTAAATTGATATATTGCGTGGTTGCCATTCCATTTGTAGTGCGGCAGCGCTACCAATTGATCAACGCCCATGCTTTTGCCGCTGGCCTGCCGGGTTGGGTCGCTGGCCGGTTAAAAGGAAAGCCGATCATTTTTACTGTGCAGGGCATTGGTCAAAAAAGTATGGACAAGATGGTCGGTCACCGACTGAAAGCAAAAATTCTGGTTATCCTGGAAACTATTTTACTATTCAAAATAAAATATGATCAGGAGATCAGCGTTAGCCGCGATATATTCGAATATCCTAATGTTAATCAAAACATTGCTGTCATTCCCAATGGAGTCAATTTGGCTGAGTTTGAGGCTGTAACCTGCAAAAAAGCCGACAAGTTTCAACTAATTTTTGTAGGGCGGTTTCATCCTCAAAAGGGATTGTTTGACCTAGTTGAAGCCATACGCCAAGTAGTAAGACACCAGCCAAACGTGCAGGTACTCATGGTTGGTACAGGCGGCCAACTAAGGACATTGAAAGAGCTGATTAAAACATATAGACTAAATGAGCATTTCATCTTCACCGGTCATCTTACCGGCGTTAACAAGGTCAGAGCCTTCAAATCATCACATCTATTCGTGCTGCCTTCTTTGTACGAGGGCCAGCCTTTAACCTTGCTGGAAGCCTGGGCAGCCAAACTACCAGTTCTGGTAACAAGCGTAGGGGCTAACCCGGATTTTGTACAGGAAGGCGAAAATGGTTATTTAGTGTCACCACAACGGCCGGAACAGTTAGCCAATGTAATTTGCCATGCGATAGAGAACCCAAACCTAGCCCAAATGGGAGAAAAGGGTTACCAACTGGTGCAGCAGCAGTACAGTTGGGACTTTGTGGCGGATCAAACATTTAGGCTTTACAAAAAGTCGATTGCCACATATCAAGGAAGAGGCACGTAGAATTTATGGCTGTTAAGGTGTTATTGGTTATGGGACCAATCATCCGAGGAGGGGCAGAGTTACAGGTATATGAAATCGCCCGTCATCTGGATCAGACTCGCTTTAAGCCAATTATCTGCTCGGTCAGTTATAAACCAAGTTCGATGCTGAATAATCAATTGGCTGACCTCGCCCCACAAGATATAGAATTGCAACACCGCTTCTTAGATTTGGGCATTAAGCTATATGAACTTGATCGCTACCCGGTTTATGACCCACGTGGCGTGAGAGAGGTCGCCTCTATCATTCGCCGGGAACAAATTGACCTGGTCCATGTTAATCTGGTGATTTGGGGGCAACTTGCCGGCCTACTAACCGGAGTTCCCACTATCCCCCACGTTCGCTCTGAGCTGGATTGGCCGGATATTCCCCGATTAGCTTATTGGGGCAATTTTGCCACCCACCGCTGGTTCAAAGTCGTGATTGCTGTGAGCGAGGCGGTGAAGTCACAGGTTGTTCAGCGCTGGCACGTGCGTCCGGAAAATATCCAAGTGGTTCATTCCGGCATCGATCTGGAGCGCTTCAATCCCGACTCTTTTCAGGATTTAGAAGAATTACGGCAAACCCTTGCGATACAACCTGAAGAAAAAATTGTTATTCGGGTGGCTAATGCCAGGGCAGCTAAGGGTCTTGAACACTTTGTAGAACTGGCTGCTCTTGTGTGTAAGCAGCGCTCTGATACACGTTTTATGTTGGTCGGAGACGGGGATTTGCTCCCCCAACTGAAAGCGCAGGCGCAGGTCCACAACCTGGGTAAACGGCTGCTCTTTTTAGGGCGACGCAGCGATGTGCCACAATTGTTGGCTCTGGCCGATGTATTTGTTTCAACCTCACTGAAAGAGGCTAGCCCCGGATCAATGAAAGAAGCTATGGCCATGCACCTACCGGTGGTGGCTACCGCTGTGGGAGGCCACCCCGAGATTGTAGCCGACGGCCACAGCGGCTGTTTGACCCCGCCCGGCGATCTAGAGGCTATGGCTGAACAAGTTATCTGGTTACTGGACCATCCTACCGAAGCAGCCACTATGGGTAACCGGGGTAGAACTATTGTGGCTGCTAAATTTACCAACCGCCATATGGTTAGCGGTGTAGAGCAGGCGTATGCAACTGCCTTCCAACCTTAATTTGTTATGGGACGGGTGATATGCTCAATCAAGACGTCGTAGTGATCAATGCTTTCACTAGAGGTGGGAGTAACATCTTATGGAATATTCTTCAATCTCATCCCGACATTTGTTCACCAATTTATGAAACTGGCCAAGTTCTATATCCATTCAAGGGAGCTTGGATTATTGGAGATATATTAAGACCCATTTATGCTTCTGAAGCAATTTGCAAACACCTCTTAATTAAACTCATTGGCCCATGGATTGATCGAAGATTGTACACCTTTAAGCTTAAAAATCTTAACAATGAAGATAATCGTTATCGATATGAGAATGTTCCTTACACAAAAGCTCAACTCGAAACCACTACTCTTTGCTTGAAATCCATAGATCAAGATATCAAACTCAACAGGCTGTTATCAACCATTTATGAAAAAATAGCTTTCATTGGACTAGTTCGCAATGGTTATGCATTGTGTGAAGGATGGATGCGCCGAGGGCTATCAGCAAAATCAGCCGGCATTCTATACCAAAGTGTTGTTGATAAATTACTTGAAGACAAGAATTATTATTTACGACACCTTATTTTAAGGTTTGAGGATATATTGACCAATCCATTTGGTACTGCACATTTGTTATATAAGTTCTTAAAACTTGATCCCGTTCAGCTTAACAAATTGAGATTAAAGTCTAAACGAATAATTAACAATACCGGGGACCACAAAGCAGCATTTGGTGAGGAAAACAAAAAGTATTGGTTTAATCAGTCAGAAATTGAAAAAGTATTGATATCTGATATATCTAAAACTCAGGCAAACCGATTATCAGAACACGACCGTAGGCAGTTTGAAGCATACGCAAAATCGGCTTTACAGTATTTTAATTATGGTTAAACCTTAACGTCCAAAACCCTGTACCTAAATTCTTGGTCTTCAAAAGGTACTCCCATTTTTTGATACCATGAGCAGTGCAAAACTATTTCTGATCACTATAAAACTGAGAGGTGCAAGTGGCAACTTATATACCCAACCTATATACTCTATTGACTCAAATCGCCAACAGTTCTGTATTAGCAAAATTTTGCCATTTCACCAGTAAATCTGCCCCAGGCAAAAAGATAAGATTATAAAAAAGATCAATTGGATAAGTAAGCTCTAAAGAAAATTGCAACTATGATCCAACCAATGTTGAGTCAGCAAAGTCACATTACTTTATCGGAAAAATCGAGTTGAACACGACCACGCCTCTATTTTCTGGCCGAGTTGGGTTTGCCGTAGGTACAGGCCGTAATGGAACCCATTTTCTGGCCGAAGTTTTAGGTAATGAACCGGGTGTGGCCGCCAGCCACGAACGCAATCCGCTAAATGAGACGTTTCATCGCTACTGCCAGTGGTACAAACTGCCGGTAGATCACGCGGGCTACTTGCAGACCAAAGAGCAGGAAATCCGGCAGGATTTGGCCCAGCATCGATTCTCATTTGAGGCCAGCGCTCACCTTTCCTTGTCTATTTGCCAGTTGTACGAACGCTTTGGAGCCAAATTTCTGCTGTTAACGCGCAGCCCAGAGCGAGTGATTAATTCTTACGTGGTTAAAGGATGGTACACTGAACCGTTTGTACAACAAAACCCTAGGCTTGCTCTGGGCTACCAGCAGCAGGAACTGTTCCATCGCTTTTTGGGACGCATTGCGCCACAGGGTGAAAAGTTTGAGCAATGGAACAAAATGACCCGGATTGGTAAACTAGCCTGGTACTGGTCGGCCTTACATAAAGCGATTCTGGAGCAATTTGCCCATATTCCGACCAGTCACTGGCGTGTTGAGAAATTAGAAACATTTAAGTATGAGCAGTATATAAGTGCTACCCAGTTCTTAGGCATAGAGGCCTCACTCTCCGCCAGTAAATATAACGCTATTGTTAAACGACGACCGGCTTCATTTAATGAAGTGCCGACTATTGCCGATTGGAATCAGAAAGAAATTGCCGAATTTGAGGCTGAAGTTGGGCATATGGCCAGTAAGCTGGGTTATGAATATCAGGTAGATCAGTTGCCAATACCCCCACACAAGCCTATTTCATTGTTATCTCGGCTAAAAGTTGCTCTAAAAAACCGGCGACAGTTGTAATCGCTGTTTTTAAGGATTTTATAGTGTTTCAAATAGTTGCCTCTCGCACACGTCAGTTCTTGACGCGTGATGCAAACTTCAAACGGCTGTTAACCAATGCTAGCTGGCTATTGAGCGGTGACAGCCTGACGCTACTGTTTAACTTTTTGCAGGGCATTCTGGTCGCCAGACTATTAGGGGCCGAACAGTTTGGCATATTGGCGTTGGTAACAACTTACACTACCAGTGTGAACCAGTTAGTTGATTCGCGGGTATGGGAAACGGTAATAAAATTTGTCACTGAATATATAGAAACCAAAGATTTTGTTCGTGCTACTGCGGTGGTGAAGCTC
Organism: Anaerolineae bacterium; assembly: GCA_020433835.1. The sequence goes on from JAGRBY010000020.1 coordinate 8,694, forward strand.
TGTTACCTAACTGATGCAGTAACCGGCGGTCTAGCTTTTCTGATCCTCTATTTTTCGGCAACATTGGGGGCGCGTCTATTTCTACATAACGAACAATTAGCTAATTTAATTCAGTTGTATGCTGTGATAATGCTGATTATGATTCCTAACGGCACTGCCTCGGCGCTGCTGAGAGTCGGTGATCGCTTTAACTGGCTGGCTTACCAACGAGCCGGAGTATCTGCTCTGAAATTGGTAGGAACAGCGATAGTTTTGATTTGGTTTAATGGCGGCGTGCGAGAAATACTAATAACTTATTTAGCCGCCACAGCTTTGGGAATTGCAGTGATGGTAGGGTTAGCCGGTTGTGTAACCCGGCAAACAAACCTGGTGCCCTGGTTTCAGGCTCCGCTATATTTGCTAAAAGGACGGTTCAGCCCTATCCTAAAATTTATGCTTATGACTAATGGCGGTGCATTCTTTAAGCTGCTTCAACGGAATGCGGATATATTGCTAATCGGCTACTGGTTATCGCCGGCCGCGGCCGGCTATTTCCGACTGGCTCGTTCCTTTACGGATGTAATGGGTTTTCCTATCAAGCCCATCTATGCGGCCAGTTATCCTGATTTCACTCGGCTGTGGCACCAGCAACGTTTTGCCGAATTAAAGAGGTTGGTAAAAAATTTATTGATTTCAACCTCGGTTGTGATGTTTATTATTTTGGTTTTAGTTTGGTTAAGCGCCCCTTGGGTGATCAAATTCACCGCAGGGTCGGAATATCTGCCGGCTCTGCCGGTTTTGTATTGGCTGGCTCTTGGTACAGCAGTTGCAGCGGCCACAAATTTAGGGCACCCGTTGTTGCTAGCAACTGACCGTGTTTCAAGTTCGTTACTGGCCATTAGCATAGGGATCATAGTTCAACTAGGGCTATTAATATATCTACTACCAACTATCGGTATTGTTGGTGCCGGTGTAGCATATGTTGGCTTTTATATAGTCTGGACCATTATTGCTACATTGGCGATTTTACCTATTTTTAGAGCGAATCTGGAGTAGTAAATAGCGTGGTAGAGAATAAAACCGAAACGTATTGGGATGATCCGAGTCGCGATTTTAGACAACGGTACCAACTGCCTGAACATTATTTGTGGGATCCCTATGCGCTTCCCGCCATTAATTATGAGGGATACATAAGAATCGCTTTATCTTTATTGCCATCTCCTCAAGCTTCAGTGTTAGATGTTGGATGTGGAGACGGGTGGGTAACCAATCGGATGATTAAGCGTGGCTACCAGACTGTAGGTATTGATTATTCAGATCGGGCCATCAGTTTTGCCAGGCTTATGGTACCGGAGGCTGAATTTCATACGGGCGATATCCGTGATTTAGACATGCAACAAAAATGGCTGGAAAAGTTTGATGCAGCACTCTTTGTAGAGGTCCTCGAACACATCCCACCTCAGTACCATCTACAACTAGTGAGCGGAATAAATAAATGTCTTAAAAGAAATGGCACCTTAGTTTTGACGGTTCCTTCAGTCAATAGAGCGTTAAATCCGTGGCATTACAAACATTTTACACAACAAGAAGGTGTAGACTTATTAGAAACAACCGGCTTTAAAGTTGTAAATATAGTTAATCAACAAGAAAGCACCTTCTGGCGTTCAAAGCAGCTTTGGCGGTTCTTAAAAAACCCTATTTATGATATTAGGTTGACTCGCATTTTTATGAGCCGCTTATTGTTAAGAAAATATAATATTGCCAAATCACCGAATAAAGCAGAGCGATTTATTTATCAAGCTGAAAAAATTTAAAGGTTTCTAGGCGAGAAAATCATGTGTGGTATTTTTGGCACTGTTGCACAAACAAATGTTAATCCAGAGCATTTTACAGATGCCCTTAACAGATTGGCTCATCGTGGGCCAGATGATTTTGGTGTTGAATTATGGGCAGATCATAACGTTGGGTTAGGCCACCGACGTCTGTCTATTATTGATCTGTCAAGTGCCGGCCGCAACCCTATGCCTAACGAGGATCATACGGTCTGGATCACCTTTAATGGAGAAATTTATAACTACAAAGAATTGCGAAATGAACTAGAAAGACAGGGTCATACATTTCGATCTAATACAGATACGGAAGTAATTATTCACGCATACGAAGAGTGGGGCGATGCGCATGTACATCGGCTACGGGGCATGTTTGCCTACGCTATTTATGACCGGCGTGAGTCTGATAATAAGTCAAACGATGGATTACAACAACAATTTCGGCTGCTGTTGGTGCGAGATCGGTTGGGAATTAAACCTCTATTTTATTACTGGTATAATGACACCCTTATTTTTGCCTCAGAAATTAAAGCCATCCTGGCCTATCCGGGTATCAATCGAACAATTGACCATACCGCTCTATTTGATCATCTAACCTACCGTTACATTCCGGCCCCAAAAACAGCCTACCAATTCATTCGCAAATTAGAAGCTGGTCACCTGTTAGCATTTGCTGGTACACTTACGCCCCCCCAGCAATATTGGGACATTTCCTGCCAGGAAACAAATCAAATAACAGATTTTCAAGAGGCGGTTCAGATAGTACGTGAGACACTCACAGAAGCAGTAACCTTGCACATGATCAGCGATGTGCCTCTCGGTGTTTTTTTGAGCGGCGGTTTAGACTCCAGCGCAATTACCGCTTTTATGTCCCATGCCACCTCTGATGTTGTCCGTACTTTTTCAATTGGTTTTGATGTAGCTGAACACAGTGAGCTTGAATACGCCAAGGCGATTGCCCGCCATTACCAAACAGATCATCAAGAACGGATTGTGACCAGTGAAAATGTAGAGCCAGCGCTGACCAGAATTTTGCACCTTTATGATGAACCCTTTGCCGCCAGTTCTGCCATTCCAACCTATCAGGTATCGGCCTTAGCCCGGGAGCATGTGAAAGTTACCTTGGCTGGAGATGGAGGAGATGAAATTTTCGCCGGCTATAACTGGTACACAACCTGGTTACAGTTAAGAAAATTAGACGCAATGCCTTTTGACAAACAGCTTTTTTCATTTTTGGGAGCTATCTGGCCAGAAAGTCAACGTGGTAAACAGCACGTTCAAAATCTAGCACGTCCCGGCTTTGAACAGTATTGTAATCTGATGGGAATATTTACGCCGGAACAGAAGCGAAAAATAGTAGCTGACAAGTGGGTAAAAGAATTTAAGGATTATGATGATTATTGGTATTTTCGAAAATATTGGCGAGAAGACCTTGACCCTCTCCGACGGCTTCAATATCTGGATTTAAAGACTTTTCTACCGGAATTAATTTTGACAAAAGTAGACCGGGCCAGTATGGCCGTGGCTCTGGAGGTAAGACCTCCTATGCTAGATCACGTCCTCGTAGAATTGTTGTTTTCACTGCCCACGCAACTGGTTGCGCCAGAGGGACAAAAAAAATATTTACTTAAAGAAATCATCAAGGATCTACTGCCAACTGGTCACATTAACCGTCCGAAAAAAGGATTTAGCTCGCCTCTTACGCAATGGCTAGGTAGTAATAGAGAATGGGCCAGGCAGAAATTATCAGACTACGATAACGGCTTTTTGAACAAAGATTTTACCAGGTTACCACGCCTAATGGTACAAGGCAACAAAGTTTGGTCTCTACTAGTACTCACTAATTGGTTACGTGACGAAGTTAGCAGCATATAAGGGACGTGAAAAGCTATCGTCTGATGTCACAAAATATGCCAAGCTCTACAAAAATAGCCTACATTGCCGGCTCAACCATCCCCTCCCGTACGGCTAACAGTTTACAAGTGATGTTGATGTGCCAGGCGATGGCACGCACTGGTCTAGATGTGGAATTGATTACGCCATTCAAACTACAGCACTGGACCAGCCGCCACCTTGATCCGTGGGAGTATTATGGGGTGAAACCGGTCTTCAAGCTGACTCGCTCCCCTTATCCCAGCCCGCATTTGTTCTTGCCACACACCTATTTTACCCATTACGGGGGGGCAGATTTGCTGGCAGCCTGGCAGGTCAAACAACGCGCCCCTACTATTTGCTATACCCGCAGCTTGCGAGTAGCTTGGACCGCGGCCAGTCAAAACATTCCTACTGTATACGAAAGTCACTTTCCACCCCCTACCCGCTCAAAAGCCGACCGGTTAGCGGCGGCAGCCAAACGCCCTTCATTTTTAGCCATAGTCGCTATTTCGCAAGCGCTGGCCGATATGCTCATCGATATAGGCGTTCCATCTAAAAAAGTCATAGTGGCACACGATGGGGTCGATTTGAGTCGCTATGATCCTCGCCTATCTAAAAACGAGGCTCGCCAACAACTTGGCTTGGCCGCTAGTCAGCCTATCGCTATGTATGCCGGTCACCTATTTTGGGGAGATGGTCCGGACGATGGGAAAGGGACCCATCATATTATCGAGGCCGCAGCATTATTGCCGGAGGTGCAGTTTGTTTTTGTGGGTGGTTGGGATAAGCATATAAAACAAACAGAGCAGATCACCCGGCAATTTTCTAATGTGCATTTGAGCGGTTTCATCCCCAATCAACATGTGCCGCGCTACCTGGCTGCTGCAGATATACTGTTGATGCCCTATACTACCCGATTACCAATTGCCGGTTACTTCTCCCCCTTAAAGATGTTTGAATACATGGCTGCCGGACGGCCCATTATAGCTTCATCTCTCCCTACCATTCGAGAGGTGCTAACTGATGGTCGTAATGCTAGCCTTATTGAGCCAGGTCATACCGAGGCGCTGGTAGCTGCAATCCGCAAACTACTGGATCGCCCTGGCTTGGCCAGCCAACTTGGCCATCAGGCGCAGCAAGACGTAAAGCATTATGCCTGGGAGGATCGTGTACGGCGAATTATACACTTTGCCTTGGCCGCCAGAGAAACCTTATGAGCAAAAAGCGACTTCCCCTTTTGTTCAGTTCTATCCCAGATGCAAATCAACAAGTTACCCGACCAATAACCCCGTTGCTATGGTTTAAGCTGCTAGGTGTTGTGGGATTGATGAGCTATCTGCTGTGGCTGCATCTCTCGGCAGCCGGTAAGCCACTCTACTGGCTACTTATGTTACCGGGCTGGAGTTTGGTCTTGCTAAGTGGACTGCCTACCATGGAGCAGGTTACGCTCATTGCATTGGTTTGCTATGCGGCGATTGGCATTATTATTTGGATTTGGAGATACTGGCGTGGGACTATTAGCTCTCGTTGGTTTCTCTCGCCCCGAATTATGCTGATGGTTCAGGTTGCAGGCCTGCTATTAATTATCGCTCCGCTGGTGTCACTACGAACAGTAAGTTTATTTCCTGACGAGACATCTTACCTGACTTGGGGGTTAAACCTGGCTACCGGGCAAGGATACACCGAGTTAGGTGAGCCGGTACTGCGACGCGGTCCAATTCACGCTGCCCTGCTGGCAATTTCATTTAGCTTATTTCAGCCCACACCCGATGTAGGGCTACTTATGCCCAAACTCTTGGGTTTACTCAATTTGCTGTTGATTTACTGGCTGGGGCGATTACTGTTTAATAGCTGGGCCGGCTTCATAGGGGCGGCGCTCGCTGCCGGCAACAGCCTGATGATGTTTTACTTTTTTGGTTCACACATGCTAGATAATACTCTAGCCTTGTTTGTCAACCTAAGTCTGCTTACATTTTACCTGGCCCTAAGTAAAGAGCATTATGGTTTTTTTGTTCTAGTGGGAGTATGGCAAGCTGTGGCCGTACTGACCAAAGCATTAGGTGCGATGTGGATCCCCCTGCCCTGGCTGTTTTTGCTGATCAGTCCCAAGTTTCAGCAGCCTCGAAATTTCGTAGGGGCCTGGTTGAGTACCACAACGTTTCTGTTACTGCTTTATCCCTGGTTAGCTTATGTTTATTATTCAGGTAACCAAGTTGTTTTGCTAGAAGGACAAGGTGACTCGGCTACTGCGTGGCTGCTATTGCATGGCGTCTTTGGTCTATATCTGGGGGGGGGATTGGCTTTTATTGCTTGGCAAAATAAGCTGCAGCACTTTTTCCAAACACAATGGGCCAATCTATACGCCTGGCGGCACCAAATTTTGATCACCATCGGCGGGTTAACCTTAAGCTTCATATTATTAAGTCCGGTAGTACGATTATCGGGAAATTTTTCCAGATTCACCCTGGCTTTAACGCTTGAGTATTTTCAGGTTATTGTGCAGCCGAGCATCGCTCCATTTGGTTTATTAATGCTACTGGCCTGGCTCATTACGCTACTGATGGCCTGGCGTACCCCTACCCACCGCCTACTGGCCCTGGCACTGTTACTGCCGCTACCAATTTATTTACTGCTTAGTCTGCGCGGTTGGCAGGTTCGCAATTTTTTTAGCACATTTCTACTGTCTTATCTGCTATTGGGCCATTATCTGGTCTGGTTGGGGCAGTGGCTGGTGAAAACAGTAAACGAAATTACGTCTCGACGGGTAGTGGGGTGGTTCAGTGTGGGTTTGTTTATAGCAACAATTGGGTTGATGTTGGCCCAAACAGTGTCAACTGTAACATCACAGGTTATAGATAACCATACCCACTGGCAAATATATCAAACGCAAAGCCCCTACCGTGATCTAAAAGGTCAATTAACATCATCTGTAACGGATTGGATTACCTCCTCTGTGCCGCCCGGCACCCCGTTGGTAACCTTTGAAGAAGCTTGGCCGCAGCTCACGTATTTTCGCCTGGGTGGACAATACCCTATGGTGGTGGTTCCCTTTGAGCGGATGAATGCTGGCGAATTTAAAAGTTACCTAAGTTCTCATAAAGCAGACAAAATTGTATACATCCAACATGTGCGGGATTCATTTCCGATTTTTAACATTTTTCCTGAAAAAAAGTTGTATCATACCCTGCAAACCAGCGGTGCAGAGTATCTAATGGTTGGTGGTAAGCATATGTCCCTGCTGGGCGTTTTGGATTTTTTCCACACCCATCCGGCCTTTACAAAGGTCTATCAAACCGAATTAAACCGCGCCGGTATTGCTATTTTCAAGGTCGATCTTGAGAAACTGGTTACCTGCCAAAAATGTCCTACAGTAATTGATGACTGGTCCTGGTACCACCTGGAATCATTATCCGACAACAACTGGGGAATAACACCCTCTGAATTAGTAGAGCAATTGGGGGGGCGGGTTACCCTTGCTTACCAACCTAACCTACTTGATTTTGCCGCGTCAGGCATTTCAGATGACGAACAGGAAGACTTGACGACACTGGGGTTGGCCCGAGACGCTAAATTGTATCTCGACTTGTTACAGAATCCGGACACGTCGTCCGCCGGCACAGAAACGTTACTAATTGAGGCTTATATAAACTTGGCCCATATTTACGCAGAGGCGAAAGATACTGAGCAAGCGCTGCTGGCTCTGCACAGGGCTGTCACCCTTAATCCAGCCTTGGCCGACCAGTATGACGAGGAGATTAATCGCTGGAGCGAAGACGTAATAACTTTTTACACAATAGGGCCCGGACAGAGTCAGAACCTTTCGAGCCTCTTAGAGGAAAACCTCCCACTCCTCAGTTGGGAAATTTATCAAAGCAGAGGACAGTCTTCACCAGACTTTATGCTCAATGCTCCTGAGATTTTATCAACCTTTTTAGAGCAATACCAAAACAGATACGCACGACCGCCAGATATATCGCTGTTAACCCGTCTAATCGAACCGGTTGCAAACAATAAGGATCAGGCTGAAATTCTCGCTAAAGCATTTGTTCAGTTGGGTGATTGGTACAGCCAGCAGCCCAACTTTGAAGATACCGTTGTCCAGGCTACTGAGGCTTATAGCCAGGCTTTTTCTATCGCTCCCGCTGATCCCGATGTCCAAAGGGCGCTTTTAAGCGTCTATACAACACAGAACAACACTGTAATTAAGCCAGACATGCTTACAAAAGTTTTAGATGCCTATGAAGACCGAATTCGAAACAATTCCACTGATTTGGTAGCCTATAATGAATTAGCCATCGTCTACACTGAGTTGAAACGCCCAGACGATTCTCTGCGTATTCATAAATGGGCAGTTGAAGCCAACCCTGTCAACCCTGACGCTTATATCCAATTAGGCCAAGCCTATGCTGCCCGACAGGAGCCAGAGTTAGCCGCGCAGTATTATCAACAGGCGCTAACTCTGGCTCCTGAACGAACCGACATATTGATATTGCTAACCAATCTGTACTACCAACAAGAACGGGTCGAGACAGCCATAAACTTATTACAAGGCGCTTCTGCTCAGGAACCCTCTATGGGCTGGCCCCACATAGAGCTAGGTAAACTATACTTAAATCTGGCGTCTGAAAGAACGAGTGGGAAATAACGAGCAACAAAGGTTTTTATCTTATTGTTCGAATAGATTGATTGAGATTACGTGTTAACTTAGCCTTGCGCATTCTAACCTTTCGCCTCCGTAATCGAATAGCCCTTATTTTTGCTGTTCTAACCGCTGTCGTGGTTGCCTCCGGCATATCGTTATCATATCTAACTCCATGGCTGGCTACTGCACTCGCACTGGGAGCCATCTTGGTACCCGGTTGGTTAGCATTGCGAATGATAGCTCCTGAACCACCATTTAGCACTGAAGCGACACTGCCGATAGCATTTTGTTTAGGGGTTGGGCTGCTTAGCCCCTTTGCCTTAATCGTTGTGTGGCTACATATGCCACTGTCTATGTTGGGGTATCTGGTTGTAGTTTTTACGATAGGATTGGGCAGCTTTGCTTGGTTCAAGCAAGCACATCCTGATATGCGCTCTCCAATCTCGCAGAGGGTGAAATTGAAACCTATCGTACTATTTACGTTGGTACCCCTTATGGCTATCGGAGCAGTATTTTATCTGTTTTTATCCACATTAAGCACATGGGGTTCTGGCGACCTATGGTATCTGCGCTATATAAACGCTTATACAACCGGTGCGTACGAAAGCGTAGATTTTAATCTGCGGGCCAGTTGGTGGATTTTACAAGCCTGGCAGAATCAAATTACCGGCATCAATTCGCTAGATGCGTTCTCCTTTTACCTGCCTCCGTTTTTAATGTTGCTTTCATTACTGAGTTTTTACGCTCTGGCCCAAAAACTGTTTAAGCAGCGTGGATCGGCACTGATGGCGCTGCTGGTGCACTTGTTATTCTTGGTATCCAGTATCAATTCTCACGATTGGCTAGGCCGGGGGTTTTTTGATCGCATTATTGAGGACAAATTTCTTATCTGGCTGATAATGCTGCCGGTGGCCCTGCTACTGGCACTGCGTTATATTGAGACTGGCCAATGGCGGCTGCTGTGGGGGTTAGGGCCGGTTTACATGGCTTTGGTGTTAGTACACCCGCTGGGGCTGGTGCAAGGCACGCTGGTGATAGGCAGTTTTGGGCTGGTTCACCTTCTTGTAGAACGCAAGTTGAAAGTATTAGGAAGAGTATGCGTAATGTGCGGGCTACTAGCGCTACTGGTGGTGGTACCATTGGTGCAACGCAATGGCATAATCTCAATAGATAAACAACCCCAGAAAACAACTACAATTGATGTTGAATCGAAAAATTCCTCTCCTACCTATGCCGGAGGAATAAAGAATGTTCCCGCTCGTTTGTATTTGAATGAGAACCGACTGTGGGTTTTTTCCGCCATTGATGACACCTACATTGCCCATCCGTTTCTCATTGCCCATCCTATGAGCCTGCTAGCTGTACTGCTTACGCCGCTGCTGCTCTTTGATCTACGGCGCAGTCTGGTAGCCCAGCTTTTATTCAGCAATATGGTTGCTACATTGGTGTTACTCTATACCCCCTGGCTCACCTCGATACTAGGACGGGTGATCACCCCCTGGATGATCTACCGGCTCTCTTATGGCCTGCCTGTTACGTTGGTATTGGCTTATTTCCTCCAAAAGGGCAGTAGTAATCTACTTACGGCACGTTGGCCGCGACAGCGCCGGTTTGCGGCGCTCTGGCCGGTGGCAGCTGTTAGTTTGCTATTTCTGCTAATGGCTGGTTACATTGTTGAGGGCATTAGTTTTTTGAAAGAACGACGTGAACAAACATTAGGTACGGCTGAAAGAGACATCTTAGCTCACTTGGCCGATAATGTGGGATCTAATGACGTAATCATTGCTGAAGATGATAATATGACCTACTTTATTCCCGCTTCTGTTACATCTGGCACGTTGTACGACAATGCCGGTTATGATCCTAAAGCAAGAGAGGCCGTTACCCATTTTTACCGAACAGAATGGATTACACCAGCCACACTCCAATTGTTACGTCAGTGGAATATTTCCACAATGGTTGTTGACCATCAGACCAATCTGTCCTTTTATTTAGCCCAGCTGCCGGCTCACTTTACACCGATATATCATAACCCACAGTATACGTTGTACCAGTTTAATGCCTCAATAAAATCAACAGAAATCCTTGTGGCTAGCAGTCAATTGTTAGAGGGAAAAACAGAGCAGGCCCTTCAGCAATACAACCAAATCTTACGCGATAATCCTACCAATGTATTGGCTTATCTTGGTGTGGGCGAAGCGTTTAGGCAGATGAGTAAACCTGCCGAAGCAGAAGCGGCTTGGCGACAAGCACTTCTTTTAGATTCTGGTTTCAATCCAGCGGCACAGAAGCTAAGTAGCTTATTGGCTAACCAAGGACAAATACCAGCAGCCATTGATATTTTACAGGAAGCTCTAAAACATGCACCGACGCCGGTTTTGCATCAACAGTTAGGAGACCTTTACTTAACCGCTGGCAAGACGGAAACAGCCCAATCTCATTACAAGCAAGCCATTGCAGCAACACCAAATAATAGTAGTTATCATCTGACGTTGGCAGATCTCTATGCTCAACGGGGATTGTTTGACCAGGCTCTAGTTGAGTACAATACCGTTATTGCAATAGATACCTGGCCAACCTTCGGTTTTAACCCAGAACATTTAAGCGGTGTTCACCAATCCTTCGATTTTCGTCAGCAACGATTGATTCAAGCCCATATGGGTTTGGCCGGTTTATATTGGCAAACAGACCAATTGGGTAAAGCCGAAAATGCCTACCGGCGAGCCATCGCCATAACAACCAACTACCAACCCGCCTACACGGAGTTGGCTTCTTTTTATCATACGCAAGAGGCCACAGAAAAAGTTCCCTCACTGTATAGTCAGGCCGCCCGTCTTAATCATAATGCGGCATGGCCGCACGTTGAATTGGGCAAACTTTTTATGAAACAGGCAACAGGCAGTGAAAAGTAAAATGAAGAGGCAGTTTTGTATTTTTAGGAATCAGTCCGGTAGATTACAATGCTTTTGTTCAGAGTTATTTGCTCGTAAAAGATATTAGTTTCGTAAACATTGATATTAGGGTAACAACAAACCTATGATCCCCCAAAGATCGGTCGATGACCCCGTACACCCAACGGCTCAGAAAATAGAGCGAATATGGCTAAAGTACTTACCGATTTTAGTGTTGGTCATACTAGTTCTGGTTGGTGGTGTAGCGGCCTATGTCAATGGGTTCTTTGGGCAAAATGTTTATACACCCCCAAGTGACAATCCAGAAGCCTTGATGCAAGCCGCAATCGCTGAATTTCAACGCGCTATTGAGTTAGAGCCAAACAATGTAACCGCATATCGCTACTTAGCGCAAGCCTACATGTTGGCCGGTAACCCTGAAAAGGCGACAGATGCTTACCAACAAGCGGCCACCATCAACCCCGAAGCCGCCTGGCCGCGAGTTGAGTTAGGCAAACTCTATGAGGAAAGAGGTGAAATAGGGCAAGCGATTATCGAGTTTGAACAAGCGGTTGCGCTAGAACCTGATAATGCCGATGCTTATGATCACTTAAGTCAGGCTTATCTCAACCAAGGAAAGATTGATAAGGCAATAGCAGTTTACGAGCAAGCCGTTAGCCTTAATGCTGATCAAGCTTGGCCTCACTTGAATTTGGGCGAGATTTATTTAGCCAAAGGCAACATAGCAAAAGCTACGGCAGCTTATCAAAATGCAGCGGCGTTATCTGGTGATGCTATAACGTATCTGGACATCGCGAGTTCATACCGTCAGTATGGTCATTACGAGCAAGCGCTTAAATATGCCCGCCTAGCAGCTACCTTGGCTCAAGATAATGAATTTGTAGGCCGAGCTTATCGAGAGCAGGGGCTTATTTACCAAGTTCAACAAGAAAACGAAAAAGCCGAGGAACAATTTTTAAAAGCGTTGAGAATATCACCCACAACGCCCCCGATTCAACTTTCAATGGCCGACTTCTATTTTTGGCATGACGACAATCCAGAGAAAGCCATTGCCTATTATCGGCGTACAGCAGAATTGGCACCTGACCAGTCTCTGGCTTATCTCGGCCTGGGGCGTGCCCTTCTAAAAACCGGCTCGCAAGAAGAGGCGCTCCAAGTGTTAAAAACAGCCAGTTCAGCCGATCCAACTTCTGGTGAAATACAGCAACGTATCGGCGAATTGTTGTTGCAATACCAATTACCGGACCAAGCCCAACCTTATTTAGAACAAGCCATTGAGCTTGACCCCAAGAATGCCCCCGCCTATTTGCATCTAGCGTCTTTATATCGACAAGATATGGATTATCCACAAGCCCTTGAATATGCCAGCCAAGCAATAAAGTTCTCTAACGACAAAAATGTTATTGGACATGCTCACCTGGAACAAGCAATTATCTATCAGAATCAAGGGAAAGATGCGGAGGCCCTAGAACAATTTTTACTAGCCGTTGCAGCCACACCTACTGATGCTCAGATACATGCAAAAATCGGGGATTTTTATGAGGGGCAGCAGGGACAGGAGGATCAAGCAATTGAACATTATTACCAGGCTACGCGCTTGGATCCTAATCAACCCTGGTACTATATTGCTCTGGGTAAAGTCTTGTTCAGAGCCAACCACCAACTAGAGGGTATGCAAGCACTGGAAACAGCTCTGTCGTTGGCGCAAGGGGAGAGTGATGTTTATTTAGCGCTCGGACAGATGGCTCAGGAACAGCAAGACTGGCCCACGCAAATTGAAGTGTATGAACGCGCTCTGACACACGGTGTCACGGATATCAAAGTTTATCTTCAGTTGGGCGATGCCTACCGGATGATCGGAGCTAACGAACAAGCTATGAATATCTATCGTCAGGCTGCGCAGTTGGAACCGGATAATCCTGAACTTCAGCAGCGTTTAGGTGATAACGGTTGAAATAAACCGGCTTTTGATCTCAATCGAGCCGTATGGCTAAAGTTAGCAATTATAATTCTGATATTATGCTACTAAAAATCTTATGACTATAAACAAAACCCAAGCATTGACAACAAGAGTCATTACATCCAAACGGGATAGCGTCTGGCACTATGCAAATCCAATCAAAATGATCCAGAACTTCTGGGTACACCGAGCGCTGATTCATCAATTGACTAAGCGAGAAATCTTAGAACGTTACCAAGGCTCTTACCTCGGCTTGGTTTGGTCATTTATCACACCACTGGCAATGTTAGCAGTTTACACTATCGTTTTTTCAGTTATCTTTAAATCGCGTTGGGAAAATACAGTGACCGGCAGTCGGGCTGAAGTGGCAATGATTATCTTTACCGGGTTGATCGCTTTTGAGGTTTTTAATGAGACTATGCTTACCGCGCCTCGCCTCGTCGTTAGTAGAGCGAACTATGTAAAAAAAGTCGTCTTTCCGCTTGAAATTCTATCAATAAGCAAGATGGGATCGACCCTAACGAACTCTCTCTTCAGTCTCCTAATTCTCCTTATTGGCACAACCATTTTCATGGGTGGGTTTTCATGGATGATCATCTTTCTCCCGTTAATGTATATTCCCTTGATTTTGCTTTGCTTAGGTTTAAGTTGGTTTCTGGCTTCATTGGGAGTTTTTATTCGAGATATAGCGCATTTGTTAGGGGTGATAGTGCGGATACTCTTTTTTCTAACGCCTATATTCTATCCAGCTTCGATTGTCCCCCCCCAGCTGGGCATCTTACTCCACCTTAACCCTTTAACTTTTATTATAAATCATTTTCGGCGTGTTATCTTATGGGGACAGATGCCCGATTGGGGAGAATACTTGGTGGTCAGTATGGGTGCTTTTATAATTTATTTATTTGGTTACATTTGGTTTATGAAAAGCAAAAAGACCTTTGCTGATGTTATCTAAACGTGAATATCCGTCGGGCCAGGTAGAACATGATAAAGGCTCGTGGGCTATGCCTAATCCAGACGATATGAATATGAACTCGCCGATATTAATTAATCGACAAAATCTATTGCCAATCTCATCAGACGAAACAACAAAGGGTGAAGCTGCTCCCTCAATGTCATCCGATACCATTATTTCTGTCCGAAACGTCAGCAAAATGTATCCTCTTTATGCTAAACCTGGTGATCGCTTAAAGCAGTCGCTGTGGTACGCACTCCCCAAATCTCTACGTGGCCGCTCACGTGAATTTTACAAAGAGTTTTGGGCCTTACACAACATCTCCTTTGATATCAAAAAAGGTGAAACCGTTGGCATTATTGGCCGCAACGGCAGTGGTAAGAGCACTTTGCTGCAAATTATTGCCGAAACGCTAACGCCTACGGTTGGGGAAGTGGAGATCCGAGGGCGGGTAACAGCCTTATTAGAGCTGGGTAGTGGATTCAATAAAGAATTCACAGGTCGAGAAAATGTTTATCTCAATGCTGCTATTTTAGGCTTATCCCCAGCGGAGATCGATGCGATCTATGATGATATTGTTGCATTTGCCGATATTGGCCGGTTTATTGATCAGCCGGTAAAACTATACTCAAGCGGTATGGTCGTGCGGCTCGCTTTTGCGGTACAAGCCTTCATTCCAAAAGAAACGCTTATCGTAGATGAAGCCTTATCTGTTGGTGATGAAGCATTCCGAAGAAAATGTATGGCCGTACTGGAAAAGTTTCGGGAGCAAGGAGGGACCGTTCTACTGGTTTCTCATGATATCCAAACCATTGTACGACATTGTAACCGATGTATATTGTTATCAGAAGGGCAATTATTGGTTGATGATGCCAGTAAACCGGTCACAGATCTTTATCAAAAGTTGATGCACAGCGACCCAAAAGTAACAAAAAAAATATTAACCGCTCTGGCTCAGGATGGCTTGCCAAATGCACTAAGCTTCTCTGAAACGCAAACACCGTTCAAAAAACATATTCAGAAAAAACAAAGCGATCCTTCAGCGCTGCTAACCGAGCCGACAGATTGGTTTGATCTAGACATGCCTCAAACAAACACCGTTGTTTATGGCAACGGTGATGCCGAGATCGTAGATTACGGACTGTACAATGAGCAGGATCAGCAAGTTAATGTTGTGGTTATGGGACAGCGTTACAAGTGGATTTATACCGTTCAATTTAATCGAGATGCTGAGGATGTACATTTTGGCATTATGTTGAAAACTGTCGATGGGTTAAATGTCACAGGTATTGCCAGTTTTCGCGAAAAACTTGTTTTTAAAAATATTGCCGCCGACACGGTTATGGAAATTACATTTGCCTTCACGCTTAATCTCATACCGGGAACTTATTTTCTCAATATGGGGGTGGGCGGCAGAGTTGATGATGAGAATACCTACTTAGATCGCCGGGTTGACGTTTGTATGATCCGAGTCTTACCACGCGACTCTCGTGAGTCATATGGCATTGCTTATATGGAGCCGGAAATACAGTATAAGACTTTGCAACAACAAAACTCAATATAAAATCGATCAGATATAATTTTCATCTTTGCAGATTCTCTGCTAGACTCGTCGGCATGATAAACGACAATCATGTCCTTATTGTAACAGGAATGGATCGATCGGGGACCTCTTGGGTAGCCGGGGCAATGCGAGCCAGTGGGGTCTTTATGGGTGAGCAATTGTATAAGGCCGGACGTGGTAATAAGTTCGGTCACTTCGAAGATGAAGATTTCCTTCGTTTCCATGTTAGGCTTCTCCAGGATAGCGACCTTGAAGGATTATACCGTTACAGCCTCGCAGACTCCCTTCCCGCCGAGATCCCCATCTCGGACGGTTATGTCCAAAAAGCACTCCAATTAATTGAGCATCGAAATAAACATAGGCTATGGGGTTTCAAAAACCCACGAGCCGTGCTTTTCTTAGATTTTTGGAAACAGCTCATTCCCGATGTAAAGATTGTTTGCCTGTACCGCCATCCTCTGGAAACCTGTATGTCCTTATTCAATCGGGGTGATGGTTTTCCTGATCTTGGGGGTGTATTCCGGGCCTTCCAACATCGGATGGGGCATGCGTTGGATTTCAAGAAGCGCTACCCGCAACAGATACTGCTTTGTAATATCCATCAAATTATTATTGATCCGGGTTTGTTACAGCAAAAAATCACGAATCTGTTTGATATATCACTAAAGGGGTTAAACACCAACTTGAAGCAAAGTTTTGTACCCCAAGCCTTTAGTGGTATTTCAGCAAGTTTGGCGACACTTACAAAGTTCTATCAACTTTATCCCGATGCCGCTTATTTATTTGAGCAACTAGAACAAGAGGCCGATATACCAGGGCATGAGGAAACTCAGCAGCTAACGGAATTCTGTTCGAGGGATAGTAAAACAAATCCGCCGCCGGAATCTGAACATAAAGACCCCGCACATCCTAACCTAGAACTATTTTATTCGCTCGTAGAAGATAGTTTGCAAGCCGAGAGTACGAGAAAAAAGATAATTGAGGGGCTGTTGGAAAATGTAAAGATTATTGGCCGCGTTCAGGAAGACCATAAGAAGTTACATCGAAAAATATCAAGTCTCTCTGCGGAGCAAAATAATCTATCCGTGGAACGAGACAGATTATCTACGGAAATTAATGGTTTAGCCAGGGAACGGGACTCGCTAAATAAACAAATACAAAATTACGAGCACCGCCTGCAATCTCTAGATTTAATGACACGCCATCTGATCAGTTTAATTCTGACGAACATGAGGGCGATTAGTCAGGATCCTGCTAAAATCAAAGAAAAATTTCGACGTTGGATAGACTACAGGTTCAGAGGCAAAAAACTTGAGTTCGATAGAGAAATACCAGCAGATACTTCTGCAAATCTCGTGAGTTCATCTACTGATGACATATCATAGAATTGCCGATTAAATAACTTACTCATTTTTGTCCGCTGGACTTTGCAATCCAGGTCGTATTTACTGGATTTAACAGTCCAATAGAAGTAGAGTAAGTCATTTAATTCTTATTCCATAAATGTTATGCGCCCTAAATATTGTTATATCATCTGCACTACCCCACGTTCTGGCAGCAGTTTGCTGTGCGATATATTACGTGCTACCCATTTAGCCGGCCAGCCTAATGAATATTTTTTTCACGGGACCTATCCGCAATTTTTTAAACAGTTCGAGGTTTCGACATTCCCGGATTATCTTCAAAAAGTTTTGCTGACAACCTCAACGCCTAATGGTGTGTTTGGGGCTAAGTTTATGACGTATTATTTTTTCGACTTTATTGAAAGGATTCAACGCCTACCGGCCTATCAAACCAATACACATACAACCTCAGAACTGTTAGCCCGTGTATTTCCAAACTTAAAATATATTTGGCTTACCAGACGTGATAAAGTTCGTCAAGCCGTTTCCTATGCTAAAGCGATCCAAACAGATGTATGGCATGTATATGGAAATAACCCTGGTCCAGCTCAACAAGCAATACAGCTTCGAGAAGATGTTGTAAAAGATTTAATGCATGGCATAACCTTGCAAGAAACGGCCTGGCAGGAATATTTTAGCCAATCAAATATCACGCCATTAACCTTGGTTTATGAAGATTTTAATCAGTCCCTCGAACCCACGGCTCGTCTGATATTAAATTATCTAGGAGTAGATATTCCTAAAAACTGGACCATAGAGGACATCAAAAAAGGAACTCGGTTAGCCAATCAAGACAGTGATAATTTTGTTCAATCATATCGAGAGATGTACAAAGATGCCTGGTTTACTTGGCAGGAGTCATCGCGCAAAACAAGCCATCGATGGACTGTTAAACTCAAAAAGATCAGGGCAAAAATATTGACTGCTCTCAAACTCTAAACCTTATATCGCACCAATAGAGTTTATTGTTAGAACCCTTGTAGGAGAAGATAGTGCCATATTTAGGTAATGTTACGTCACCTATTTTTGTGATAGGGGCGGGCCGCTCGGGAACCTCATGGCTTATGCATGTATTGGGCCAACATCCGGACGTGCGAACATTAATTGAAAATTCAATTGTTAAAACGTTGTATCGAGAAGTTTTTCAAGCCTGGTGGAATGATAGTTGGCACTGGGAATGCGATGACGATGAGCGTGAACGCCGAGCCATTCGAGCCGTACACGCAGCTTTGTCTGAATTGTTTCCTGATAAGTCTCCCCGTTGGGCAATGAAGTTGATATGGCAAGGACATCCCTGGCCGTTTGTTTATAAAACATTTCCTGATGCCCGATATATTCATATTACCCGTAGCCCAACTACCGCTGTGTTGTCTATGAGCGAGTATTTGGGTAAAAGGAATAAGGCGTGGCACGATCTACGTTACTCAGAGAATGAATATATTGCTGCTAATAAAGAGGCACTTCGTGTCCGAAATGATGGATGGCCTTACCTTCACATTCGTCAAGAAGATGCTGTAGCTAATCCCCGATCGGTTTGGAACAAAGTAATAGATTTTTGCGGGCTGGCTGATGTGCCTATTGCCGAGTTAGATCGGGAAATTAATACGGCAAAGTCAACCGCAGGAAAAGTAAAAGAACAGCGTCCCCCCCTAGATTGGAGCTATTTTTCGTCTGAAACCCTTCAAATGTGTCAGGAATTTGGCTATCTACCTGGAGATTTGAGTACTGTACCCGAACTAAAAACAAGTGTATCCTCCACAGACCCAAAAAAAATGTTGTTGGTTGATCACAATGAAAAACCGAAAAATTCAAATACCCACAAACATTTAGAAGCTCAAATTGTAGAACTCTACAGCCAGATTAATGCGATGAAAGCCACAAAAGGGTGGCAAATGCTGGAGAAATATTGGGTCATAAGAGATCGATTGAAAGGGTCAGTACGAAAACTGCCCTTTTTAAGGAATGGCCATTCAACAACGTATTCATCGGAAACGAATTCTTTTTCTCCTGTTGAGGAGTCCTCCTCTTCTGCAAAAAACGAAACACGACAACATCCGGTTGTTATTCATCAAGTGCGCGAGTTCAGCAAAGAGGAATTGGGTTGGATTGAACAAATAAATAAACATCAACCTACCGCTATTGCCATTGTTCCCCCTGAGTGGCGAGGAGTTAGTAGCGCCACTTCAAATTTGTTTAATGTCACTCGGTTTGTTGAAGATACGCTCACCGAAGCTGATGCCCAGCATTTGGCTCGTCTACTGTCTGAATCGGGATGCAAAAAATTTATTTTTGGAGGCTGTGCCTTAACGTATCGGTACTTGGCCGAAGCTATTCGCAATACCATGCCTGATGCAAAAATATACCTCTTTTGGTTGGGCAATTTTCTTCAATATTGGGAAAAGTATGAATATCTATCGTTTAGTTTAGCGCGTCAGCTATATCAAGATGGTCTCATTTATAAATGGGGGTTTGCTAAAAAAGGCATAGCTGAGATCATGGCCAACCAAGGTTGGCATACCAGCTTTCTAAAAAGTGTTGTTCGCCAAATACCTACAGCGCCATCTATT
>JAGRBY010000210.1 GCA_020433835.1 Anaerolineae bacterium
CTCCTTGGAATCCATATTGAGCCATAAGCAAAATGGACCAATCCCCTGAAAAGGCAAATTGATTTTTATGTCTGCCACACGTATAATACTGCATAATCTATTCACCACCATCGACAAGCAAGGTGATATTATTTTGACTGCTCCTATAGAGTTGTTTGGCTCAGACTCGATTATTCCCTTACAAACAAAAACACCGGCGGGCAGCGCGGCGGAGGGCCGGCTTTCGACAGACGAAAACTGGTATGCCGAGCCGTTTACCAAGCGCACAGCTTGCCGCACGCCTGGCCAGTGCGGCGGCAACTGCGACTGTGGCTGTCCCTACAATACCATGACCGAACTCGATCGGCTGCCGCTCATTGAAGAGATCGCCGCTATTTTTCCTGATGAATGGCTGGCTTTTATTATTTCACCGGAAGAAGATGACGATTTCGAACCAACCCATGGCAAGTTGGTAGCCCACAGCCCCACCCCTGATGATCTCTACGATGCGGTCAACACTGTTTTGTGGAATCAGCATGTTTACATCTTTTTCAACGGCTCTTTTGAGGCCATGAAAGCCAGCTATGGCGATGCCTGGGACACGGATGAACGGGTCGCGGCGCGCACCTACTCGGGGCCGAAGCAGGTCAACGACGTGGCGGCTATCGCCGGGCCACTGCTACCTGATAGTTTAATGGAGTTGGTGTACAGCGTAGTCGATCAGTTGTATGGTCAGCCCAATCTTAACGAAGCTATCCGGCGGCTGCGGCTGGCCCGTGTTCGCGCGGCAGCAGCCCAAAACAGCGCCTTACTGCCTGTGCTCGACAGCGCCCTCGACCAGTTGGAAACCGCTTTACCACGCGTAAATGAGGTTAAGTGGTTTTTAGAAGAAGCACTTGTTGATTTAGAAACGAATAAGCTATCAGCTATCAGCCGATAAGCTTTTTAGACGGTAAAACTTTGAGAGGACAATAATCTCAATGACTTTAATTGATCCCAACAGCATCGGTTTAGAAAAAGATATTCACAAAGGAACGGGCAAAGTGGGCGTACCCCGCCACCAACTGGCCCGGCACGGCGAAATTGTACCCCAAGCCGGCGAACTGCCGCGCCGCAAGCCGGAGTGGCTGAAAGTAAGAATGCCCGGCGGCAGCGAGTATAATCGCGTCAGGAAACTTATGCGCCAGCACGGGTTGCACACCGTTTGTGAGGAAGCGATGTGTCCTAATTTGGGCGAATGTTGGAGCAAAGGCACCGCTACCTTCCTTTTGATGGGCGATACCTGCACGCGCTCTTGTGGTTTTTGCCACATTAAAACCGGTCGACCGGCCTTATTGGACGAAGAAGAGCCGCGCCGGGTAGCCGAAAGCGTAGAAATTCTCAACTTGAGCCACTGCGTGCTGACATCGGTCAACCGCGACGAGCAGCCCAACGGCGGTGCTCATATCTTTGCCAACACCATCCGCGAGATTCGCAAACGCGTGCCTACCTGCACCGTCGAGGTGCTTATTCCCGACTTCAAAGGCAACCGCGCCGCCCTACAGGAAGTCATGGACGCCCAGCCGGAAATACTCAACCACAACACCGAAACCGTGCCGCGCCTGTATCGCACAGTGCGACCACAGGCTAACTACGAGCAAACTTTGCGTGTTTTGGCTAAGGCCAAAGAATTGGATCCCGGAGCCATTACCAAAAGTGGCATTATGGTCGGTTTAGGCGAAACCAAAGAGGAAGTTATGCAGGTCATCAAAGATCTGCACGCGCATCATGTCGATATTCTGACCATCGGCCAATATCTGCGCCCCACGAAGTTTCACCTGCCGGTCTATCGCTATGTACACCCCGATGAGTTCAAAGCGTTTCAAGAATTAGGGCAAGAGATTGGCATTCGCTGGGTAGAAAGCGGGCCGCTGGTGCGCAGCAGCTACCACGCCGATTCACAGGCTCAAGCGCTGTCGATTGCAGTGCGGCAGCCGGCTTGCGCCTAAAATCCTCACTTTGAGCAATACCTTTAAGCAAAAATTGTCCACAGATGGACACAGATTATCACAGATACTATCAAATTTTAAGATAAAAATCTGGGTAAATCTGTGGTCATCTGTGGACATTAATTAACCTCGCTTCAAGATAAACCCGGCGGCGTTAACCACCTGCTGAACTGAGTCGATCGTCGAGTCGTCGGGAATATCCCACACTTTATCACCCGAATGAAAACGTCGGCCCGGAATATTTTTGATCACGCCTAACATCGTCTGAAACGATCCACCGGTTACAACCATCGGAATGCCGCCGATGCGGATGCGGATTTGATCGTCGCCCCCACCAGAGGAATCGGTTGAACGGGCAGAGGGACGCGCTGAAGAGGAAGGCGTCATAGGGTAGTCGACCGGAACGTCGGAAGGCTCTTCGTCCCACCAATCGGGGGGTTCCATCGGGGGCGGCATATTGCCGTCATCCCACCAATCGGGCGTTTCGTAGTCTGGAATATCGATCTCGTCGGAGAAGTCAGGCTCCTCATATGCGGGTGGCGGTGCGGCTTTGGGAGTGGGGGGCGGCGCGTAGGACGGCGGCGGCGTGCCTTTTGATGCCAGCGGTGGCGTGCTTGTAATTTTTTCAGCCCCTTCTAATTGAAAGCCGGCGGTTTCTATAAGGTTTTTGATGATGCCGGCATCACCGGGAATCTCCCACATTTTTGAGTCGCTGTCGAAGCGGCGACCGGGTAGATTTTTTACAGCATCCAGCATCTCGCGAAAACCGCCGCCGACCACGGCCAGAGGGTGTCCCTGTACCGTCACCCGGATACGATCATTGCCAAAACTCGCGGGCGCGGCGGCTGAGGCCGGTGCCGGTGATTCTTCCGCAACCGGGGTGCCGCCTTCCAGTTGAAAACCACTGATAGCAAGCTGGTTTTTAATCTCTTCCGCTTTGCCGGGCAACTGCCACACCTTAAGCGCACCAACAAAGCGTCGCCCATTAATTTGTTTAACCGCAGCCAGCATATTTTGAAAACCACCGCCGACCACGCTAAATTCTTTACCCTCGATATGCACGCGAATGCGGTCTTTATTAAAATCAGCCATAGATAGAGCCGCCTTTCCTCGATAAATGGATTGAAATAAGATAAGCTATTAGCGTTCAGCATTCAGCCGTCGGCTTTGTTATTAGCTTTGTAGAATGCCTACGATTATAGCAAAAAGAACAGATGTTTAAAAATGTGGCATTTATAGCATCGGGAATAGCTCTAATGCCGCTCGAAATAACAATATGTGGCGGTAGGCAAGGACGGTGACATCTTTTGAATAGCCACCACCAACGACCGTAGCCACCGGATAGCCATGAAATAGGCAGCTTTCAAGCACAAACTTATCGCGCTTAAACAACCCTTCATCAGTTAAAGCCAGCTTGCCGAGCCGATCGGCCTGATGGGGATCAACCCCGGCATCGTACAGAACCAGGTCGGGCCGAACCTGGTTGAGCAAATTGGGCAGGTGGTCGGCCAGAACTTTCAGATAGGCGGCATCAGCGGTGCCTTCGGGCAGACCGATATCACGATCGCTGTGCTGTTTGCGAAATGGGAAGTTTTTCTCGCAATGGACGGAGAAGGTAAATACAGCGGGGTCGTTTTGAAAGACAACGGCGGTGCCATCGCCCTGGTGAACATCGAGATCGACGATGAGGATTTTCTCAGCCAGCCCGGCGGCTAAAATCGTGCGAGCCGCAACTGCCAAGTCGTTAAAAATACAAAATCCAGAGCCAAAGTCAGGGAAAGCGTGATGGGTACCGCCGGCTGTGTTGCAGGCCAGCCCATACTTTAAGGCCAACTGCGCCGTTAGCACCGTGCCACCGACGGCGGTACGGGTGCGTGTGACCAGGTTATCGCTCCAGGGCAAGCCGATGCGGCGTTGAGCTTTAACATCTAAGGTGCCGCGGCAAAAGGCATCAATATAATCCGGCGTATGAACTTGCTCTAAAAGCTGCGGGGAGGCGATAACCGGCTGATGAATTTGCTGCGGCGTGATCAAGCCATCGCGCAGCAAAAGGCGATAGACCATGCCGAATTTTGGCATGGGGAAACGATGCTCAGGCGGCAGCGGTGTTACATAATCAGGATGGTAGATAACGGGTAAAGCCATAATGGTCAGTTACTTGGGCGCTTTTTGTACAATCAGCAGGGGAAAATTATAGTCTGACAATGAAAAAAATCAAGGAGAGGACTTACGCAGTTCTATCGGTGACAGTCACTTGACTTTTGCGTAAGTCCTAAAGGAGTGGGAAGTGTGAGCGTAAGCGGTATTATCACCGTTCGGGCAGAAAGTCGGCCGTTGTTATCTAAAATGACGGTTGAGCAAACCAGCCAGCACATTCAGGCCAATTTTCACGAGGGCGTGCTGGCGGGACGGCGTGTGGTTGTGGTTGAAGTGGGACCGGGCAAAATTCAGGCGGCGGCGGCGACACAGCATCTTATCGATCGGTACGGTGTTGATCGGCTGCTGAGCTGTGGGTCGGCCGGGGCGATTGATCCGCAGTTAAATGTGGGCGATATCGTGCTGGCCGAGCGCGTTATTCAACACGATACGGGTTGGCATACGGAGCAAGGGTTGCAATATGTGGGCGTTTACGACAACCTCAACCCCGATGGACTGCACTATTATCGCCATCTGGCGGCTCAGGAGAAACTGGTAACCCAGGCGCAGCGGGCGGCGGCAGCGACTTCTTTTGAAAACGGAGCACCTCAAATTTTCAGCGGCTGCCTGGTTAGTGGCGATCAGGTTATCGCTTCTCAAAGCAAGAGGCGATGGCTACACGCAAATTTCGAGGCGTTGGCCGTCGAGATGGAAACGGGCGCGATGGCGCATGTGGCGCTGCTCAATCAGGTACCGTGGCTGGCGGTACGGGCCATTAGTGACCAGGCCGACTCATCCATTGATTTCAATCTTTTGAATTTGATTACGTATGTGGATACGGAGATAGGCAGCGCCAGTAAACTTCAACACAAGGTGGTAGCGATGGCTAAGTTAGCCACAACACCTCAGCAGCTAAACACC
This sequence comes from Anaerolineae bacterium, assembly GCA_020433835.1. Next base: position 5,025 of record JAGRBY010000210.1, read on the forward strand.
TTACGCGGGCTTCGGAAACGGATTAAGCAGGCAGCGCACAATGCGACTCAGGTTGTTGCAGCCCTAATTACATATTTGGACTAATATTCCCGTGACTTGACCAGGTTCAGAACTAATCAGTCGGCTAGTGCCAAGAAGCAGTATTTGGACTATCATGACTATCGAGAGGAAGTATTCTCAGAGTACCTATCTGTATAAGACCTTGGAGAGATTTACTTCTCCAAGGTCTCTATCTATATCTGCCCTGAGTCAGGCAGAGTATTGTTCTACCCCAATCTATCGGTTATAATTTAACCATTCTTAACTATTTACATCATAAAATCAAGGAAAGGGGGATAGTCAGACGATGGCGTCAATAAGAACAAATTCTCGTATTTACACCATTGAACGATTTATTCTTGACAGGCAGGCTGATTTTCCTGACGCAACCGGAGCGCTAACCAGCTTGTTGTATGATATGGCAGTCGCCGGTAAACTTATTTCCAGCCACACCACTCGAGCTGGTTTAGCTGATATCTTAGGTTCAGCGGGCCAAGAAAATGTGCAAGGCGAAGAGCAGCAAAAACTGGACGTGTATGCTCATCGCATTATTTATCAACTTAATGATCACACCGGCCGTTTGGCGGTTATGGGGTCTGAAGAGGAGGAAAATGTTGTCCCCATACCCGAAAAATATTCTGCCGGTAAATATGTACTGTTGTTTGACCCGCTGGACGGGTCATCAAACATTGAATATAACGTCAGCGTGGGCACGATCTTTTCGGTATTCCGGCGCAAATCGAAATCAGGTCCGGGGACGTTAGACGATTGTTTGCAGAGCGGTCACGAAATTGTGGCGGCCGGTTATATTGTTTATGGCTCCAGTACGATGCTGGTGTACAGCACCGGCGACGGGGTACACGGCTTTACGCTTGATCCCAGCATCGGCGAGTTTCTCCTCTCTCACCCGGATATTAAATTGCCCGACAAACCCAAATATTATAGCGTTAACCAGGGTTACTATCGCCGCTGGAGCGAAGGTGTGCAGCGCTATACCAGTTGGCTGCAGGGTGAAGACGGCGGCGATCATTCGCTCTCGCAGCGTTACATTGGCTCGATGATTGCTGATATCCATCGCAACCTGCTGGGTGGCGGGGTTTTCTATTATCCGGCCGATACAAAATCGCCCAAAGGTAAATTGCGGCTGCTGTATGAAGCCATTCCGATGAGTTTTCTTATCGAACAGGCCGGCGGCTATGCCTCGACCGGTTACGGTCCGCTAATGGATGTTGTCCCGACAGAGCTTCACCAGCGTACCCCACTTTACATCGGCAACCGCGATTTGGTGAAAAAGGCTGAAGAATTTATTACTCAGTATGGGTAAATTCTAAAATTAAATTCTGTCAAACAAAAAACCCGCCGACATACATATCCGTCGGCGGGTTTTCTTTTTACGCGTGGAGTTAGATTTTATCTTCTTACAAACTTCAGGGCGTCAAACGCTACTTCAGTGCTGCTCGGAGATTCGTTGGTATTATCGTACAAGGTCACATACTCATCGCCGGCCCCATCAAAATAGTAGATGCCCAGGCTAACGTACTCATCGGCATAGAGGCTTTGGTTGATGGTGCGCTCGGCAACGCGGCCAAAATGCTTTATCGAGTAAATGGCTTGTGTTGTGGATGAGTGGGCCGCCGGAATATAGGCGAACACTTCGTAATTACCAGCACCGCCGATGGGTGCTCGCCAGCGACCATAGTTGACCGAGACGTTGGGGGTATTGAGTGTCCAGCAGTAAGCATCGGCATAGCCGCCGTGGCTCGGGAAGCGATTGTTGGCCGGACCACCCCAATGGAAATTGGTATCATCGGTTGTGACCACAACGCCAACCTCGCCCGGTGTAACATCATCAAAGCTGTAGTCGCCGGGATCCGGCTCGATGATGAGCTGAGCGGTAGAGGTGCCGATATGTTCGTAATGCTCAACCGTAAAGGTTCGATAGCCGGATTTCAAAGCGATACGGAGAACTTCGTATTGAACGCTTTGGTCATACCAAGAATCGTAGATGATTCTACCATCGACATAAATGCGCATGCCGTCATCGTGCTGAATTTTGAAAAAGTAAAAGCCGGGCCGATCAAGCAAAATCGAGCGAGTCCAGCGCACGGAGAAGTTATCCTTGGCAATTTTGTCCATCGGAGCGTTATAGCCCCAGTCAAACATAATGCCGCCATCCTGGCGATAGGCTTCAGGTTCGCCTTCCAGATAACGGTTGTTGTAGTAGGCTCCGTTCCAGGCACCGATAATATCATCTTCGCCGCCCAGTTTTAACGACTCCAGTTTCAACAAGGCCTGACCGGTATAATCAAAGTAGGCCACTTGAATTTCGCGGTCACCACCTTCGTCAAAGCGAATCTTAGCTCTGCGTTCTCGGCGCGGGCCGATGTCCCAGGCATCGATGATAAGTTCACCGTCGAGCCACACTCTGGCACCATCATCCACCAAGACGGTAAAGAGATAGGTACCTTCGTCAAAGTGCATGCGGCTGGTCCACCGGGCCGAAAAGTTGTCGGGGGGGACTTCTAAATTGGGCGAACCGTAACCCCAGTCGTGATCGATGCCCGATTCGATGAGGGTAACAACCGGTTGGCCTGACAGACTTGGATTGTTGTAATACTCAACCCGCCAGGTGCCCATCAAGGGGGAAGCTTGAGCGGATAACGGCAAAAGCAGCATTATCAATCCAAACGCACAAACGGCCCACATAGATTTTTTCATGATACTCTCCTTGAACGCCTAAGTGTCACTGTTTCGGTAATCATTTTACTCGCTTACGTTGCGGTGGCGTATGGTTGCTGTAACTGCTCCAACCATCAAAACCAACAAAAGGGCGACCCCCACCATTAAAATATACACGGTTGAATCGTTTGCGCCAAAGCCAGACACCGGAAGCGGCGCACTTTCGAGAGTGGAGGAGTCATCGGTCATTTCGGTAGCCGATTCTTGGGATGGAGCGGCTTCACTGTCGGCGTCCATCTCAGCGTCCGAAGCGGTTTCTTCCATATCGGTGGCTTCAGATTCCATTTCGGCCGGTTCGTCGGCGGCTTCCATTTCGGTCGCGTCTTCTTCGGTTACTTCAGCCGCGTCTTCTTCGACCGTCTCTTCCTCAACGGTGGTTTCTGTCGTGGTCTCAGCGTCTTCGACGGCTTCAGACTCGTCAGATTCGTCGGCTTCTTGAACCGAGAGATCGGCATCATGTTCCGAAACCTGAGCAAGACTTTCTTCCATGACAGAGTTGTCGGCGGATAGCGACTGCCCGCCGATAGAGGCCACCTGGGCTACCGGAGCCTGAAAACCGGTTGGAGCCGGGCCAACAAAGCTAACAGTGTCGATATTGAAGATGCCGGTTCCGTCGTTAATCCATTTTTTCCAACCGCGAATAAAAATGGTCAACCGCTCACTTTGAGCCGTAATTGTAGTATCAAAGGTATCAAACGTATAGGTTTGATTAGAGGAGGCATCGAGCGGCTGTTCATCCCACGGGAATTCTCGCCAGGCATCTTCGGGGAGCAACTCCCAAGAGGTACCACCCTTGTAGTCGATGGCGTATTGCAGCCGATAGCCGTAGTCTGACAGTTGGACGCTGCCCTCTTCGGAGCGAATCAACCCCGCAACGGACAGTTTGTACTGTTCATTCGGCACCACCGACACCGTTTGGTACAGACCGGCATAGCGATTTTGATCGAGCGCCTTTTTGATCTGAATTTGCTGAGAATAACTGCCCTCGACTACAACCGGCGACCAATCATCAAAAGTCCAGCCGACAACGGCGTTGCCGTTGCTAAAACCTCCCCAGCCATAGCCGATACCATACTCTTCCTGAAAGCCGCCTTCGAAACCGCCGTTAACGATCAAGTCTTGCAGGTTCGATGGTTGGTTTTGCTGCGAAAAAGCCGGGGCGGGCATATAGATAAGCAGTATAATGATAACGATGGTGCCGACAATGGCCAGTCTCAAGCCGTTAGGGTTCTTTTCGCTCATGCTTGCTCCTCCAAATTTATAGAATGAGCCTAACTTTACATATTCTATTTTACATAACTTTTTTTATAGTGTCAATTCGCTTGTCAAAACAGCAGAGACGGCTGTATAGTGTAGAATGTTAAGGGTATCTACTAGATATAGGGTAAACGAGCGGGATGTATATGGCTATCAGAGGCAGTAAGGAAACGTTCTTTAAGATTGCTTTGTTGTTTCTGGAAATTTCATTGTGAGGCTGGTAAATTGATGAAAGATTTAAAGTTGGCTATACTATGGGCCTTGAAAATTCAGTGATATGAGTATCATCTTATGACAAAACCAAATGAAACTCAGTGGAGTACGTCCACTCAACGACTAGCGGCTTTGATTGTGGGAGATTTGCTGGTTATCCTTAGCTTTGTATGGATTGGGCGCAGCAGCCACAGTTTATCGATTACCGACATTGGGGCCAGTTTGTCGACGGCGCTGCCTTTTATTTTAGGTTGGTTTTTGATTATGCCTTGGTTTGGCATTTACAATGCTGAAATCAGCCACGATTGGAAAAAGCTCATTCCTCGCCTGATTATAGGTTGGCTTGTCGCCGGTTTTGTGGCCCTAAACTTACGGGCTTTGTTTTTGGGGCGGCCAATGATAAGCGGTATACTGCCAACCTTTGCCTTTGTTTCGATGGGCTACATCGGCTTATTGGCCATGGCGTGGCGGTTGGTGTCGGTCTGGTGGATGCATCGCCGGCAAGAAAATAGAGGAGCCAGCGTGTGAGCCAGCAACGTCCCTGGTGGCTATGGGCCAGCAAATCGCACAAGTTGTCAACGACCGTGCGCGAGGAGTCGACTGTAACCGGCCCGGTGTATATTATTCGGGGCGAACCGATTATTCAAGGTTTAACCTGGCTTGTTTGGGGGCCGCTTTCGGCGCTAGCGGTGATTATTATCTTAACCGGTTTGGCGATTGTGTTTGAAGCAAAAGAGCAAACCTTACTCGTTAGAGCCTTGTTTATTTTAGCATTTTTAGGGTTACCGGCTGTGGCGTGGGGATTGACTATCGTGCTGGTCAATCGGCTCTCGAATAAGTATCTCCAAGCCGAACGCGAAGCGGATGCACAAGAGTGTCGAATACAGTTGGATTCAAAGCGAGGTCAGCTTCACTTTTCTAAGAACGATACATCCAGCGAAATGACGCTTCCTTTTAGCCAAATTCATCAGGTTAATGTTGCTGAACCGATTGGTGTTCGGGGTGAGAATGCTGTCTGTCTGGCGCTCGATACAGAGCAAGGCAAGATTATTCTGCTGAATGAGAACCTGGGGACAGAGGCACAAAAGTTTGATTTGGCCCGAGAAATTCAAAATTCACTGAGGCAGTATGCCACCACCGTACGGCAAACGGGCGACGGACATCTTCTCTAAAGGTTGAGGTTTATTCTTCCAGTTCGACCTTGATTTTGCCGCTGATAACCTGGGCCTGCACTTCTTGCATAATACCCTGAATGGGGGGCGTAACCACTCTGGAAACAGTGGGGCGAATAGGAGCCATCATCAACCCGCCTTCAGCAAAACCGTAGCTGGCCACCACTCCACCTTCAAAACGATTTTCGACAACGGCAGCGATAACATCTTTTACCGGCCGACCCACGCTTTTAATGCGGCTGGTCAGGACAGCTTTGGGGGCTAAATCACTGTGGTCGCCGCCGGTGCTAATTATCCAACGGTTAAAGCGCTGAGCGGTTTCAATAGCCCCTAAACCGCATCGACCGGCCA
>JAGRBY010000211.1 GCA_020433835.1 Anaerolineae bacterium
CCCGTCTATTCCGACCGGGCCGCGAGTTTCGCATTGCGCGGAACGAGTAAGCGTTCTAATGCTCCTTCGAGCTTCCCGTCTATTCCGACACATCGCCGGATGGGGGGGAATGTCCTACTACGATCCTGATCGTTCTAATGCTCCTTCGAGCTTCCCGTCTATTCCGACGAGCAGTATGCCAGAGCCAATACAACTGCCGCCATGTTTTGTTCTAATGCTCCTTCGAGCTTCCCGTCTATTCCGACTTACGGGTCAGTTTATCTATTCAGAAACTGGCCGGATAGTTCTAATGCTCCTTCGAGCTTCCCGTCTATTCCGACAGCTAAATGTCACTGCGGTCGTGGCCCTAAATTGGCCCCACAATAGGCTCATATTGCGGTCATTATCCCTCCTTTTGTACTTTCCTTTATTTATTGGGTTTACCTGTCCCATCTTTTCTCCCACGAACTGACGTTCTGGTGATTTTAAAAGTTACCCGCTAAAAAGTGTACACTTTTGCCAAAACCGTCACTGTGGAAAAGAAAGGCTAAGGCTGAGGCTAAGGCTAAGGCTAAGGCTAAGAGTATAGGTAACCTTACAACTCTGCAACTTTGACACCGAGTTACGAGTTACGAATGACGAGTTACGAGTGACGAGTTACGAATGACGAGTGAGGAATGGAGTATGCTCCAGAATTTGGATGTACTGAAACTCCACAAACTCCATTAACTCGGTAGCGCAACATTAAACCGTGGAACCATAAAATTTGCTCTGATAATCGACAGAATTAACAAGATTTACCGAATTATGATAGATAAAATCGTGATAATCTTGTCAATTCTGTCTAATTTTTCTTCACCACGATTTAGCGCAGAGCTACCATTAACTCTACAAACTCCACAAACTCCGTTAACTCTACAAACGCTCACCGCTTTAGGCGGGCCTGCTCCCGCAGGGCTTGCAAATTAATCACTTCGGCTACTTCGTAACGTGGGGGGAGGCTGTCGGGAACGGGGCGGGTGCGGATAATGGGTGGGAAGTAGCCGCAGCGGCCGTGCAGTTCGGCCAGCAGGGCGGCGGTGCCGAAGTTGAGGCTGGGCGGCAGCACGATCAACGGTAGCTGCTGCCACTCAGCGGGCGTCAGCCCCAGGCTATCGACCAGGGTGCTGATCTGTCCGGAAAAAGCGTGTTCCACATTAAATTGGGCCGGCCACTCGATTAGGCGGTCGATAGCGTGATGGGTCATCGCTTCAATGGCCTGCCGCTGTTCGGCGGTCGATGGGTGGGTTAGGTTGATAAGAATCATAGGTTTGTTTCCATTTCTTTGCTGAAACCATAATGAAAACGACGTTTTCAGGCCTGTCATGCCCGCATGCTTTGAGCGGGCATCCAGCCGTCGGAGCTATGGATGCCCGATAAAGACATTCGGGCATACCTGTCATTGCGGCTGCTCCTTCATCTCCATTAACACCCAGCCCAGGGGGACGGTAGCTTTTTGCCGTATTTTGCCCCGTTTGTCACGAAAGGTTTGCACAACGCTGCGGCGCGATTTGGGGAAAGGATCGCCGGGGTTGTGCCGGTTGCCCATACTCAGTCGATAATCCCTAACCAGGGCATCGATAAAGCGCTGGTCGTTTTGCAGGTGGCTACCGTAGGTTTTATCGCTCCAGCCGGTGCCCCAACCAATTTGCAGCAGGCAGCTACCCTGCGGTAGGCGGGCGTTGAGCAACTGCTGAAAGAACTTCACCGTTGCCTCCGCACCGGTACGCTCCTGGTACCAGGTCGCCTCATCTTGCAAGCGCTGCTGGGTGTGCTGCTGAATAACCTCGGGCAACTGCGTCAGCCAGGCGGTATTGCCGCCCAGCCGCAGCCGGTGCTGTTCAGCCCACGTGCCCAGCAGCCGGTTGTCGACCTTGATGGTCAGCTCAAAAGGCGTATCGGGGCGAATGGCTTCCAGCTCGATGGGTGCCTGTAGGCCGCGCCGGGTAACCACCTGAACATTAACCAAAATCAACCGATCTTTACCGGCCGGCCGGCTGTCGCTCACCTGCAAAGCCCGCAGCAGATCGTGATTGGGGTCTGGCCCCAGCAGTTCCTTTTCAATTTGCCGACCGGCAAAGCGGCTGTTGCGTTCCAAATCACGCATAGAGGGCCGGCGTCCCTGCTCTTGCCAGCCCTGCCAGGCCAACGCGGTGCGAATAGCCCCTTTCAATGACGATCCCGGCAGGTACGGCTCATCATGAACCGTTTTCAACAGCTCTTGAAGCTGGGCACCCTGCTCTTTGGCCCGAGGCTGTCCGGCCAGCGTATAGCGAAAGAAGGTGCTGTCAAGACGATAATCTTGCGGCTGCAGCAGTTGAACGGGCGGGGTGCGGGCCAGCGTATCGGCCAAGGCCGGGTTATCGGCCCACTGGGCTTCCAGCAAGGCATCTTCATTAATACGCCAGGTGCGGTTGTTGTGTACGGCGTAATCATAATCTTTCAGCAACCGCATCCCCGAGCCAATGTGCAGCGGCGTTAGCGGGGTCACGGTTACGGCGTAGGTCGTGTAATCAAAAGGCATCAGCGTCCTCCAAAGGCTACCGGACAGGCCAGCCCGTAGCGCCAAACCGGATGGGTAATGGGATTATCGTCTGCCGGTGGGGGAAAGTCCGGGTTTGAATAGTCAGGCTTCACATCGGTGATATCGCCCCACGGTCCGGGGCCAACTGCCCGCACAATGCTGCCCTCTTCAATCATCCACAGCCGCCGCCGGCGCTGGGCTTTGCTCTGCGGCGATTGCAACCAACCGCCAACCGACATCAAGCTGTAGGCCACCGGCGTATCGCGCAAACAGGCCGGCAGCTCACCGGCGCGGGGATGGTAACGGCTTAGGGTAACATACGGCCGGTCCGGCTGCGGCTCGGGCAGGGTTAGCATTGCGGTTGCCTTCCATTGAAAACAGCCATAGCCGGCCGAGCGCTCACCGCCCAGCCCAATATCGGCCAGGCTGTCGAGAGCCAGTTCAACTCCGGCCCGTACGGTGTACATATCATCCAGGGGTTGATCCGGCTGCCGCCATTCAATGCCAAACCAAAAGCCGCAGCCCTGCTCAAAGTGAAGCCGGCCGGCATGAAAGATGTTCGACTGATTGGTGAGGCGGTCAACCGTGACGCGCGGCACCTTCTCAACCTGCCACACGGTCTGGTGTGGCAGCGCTTTAATGGGATCAACCCGGTCGCATTTCCTCTTCCTATCCTTCTGGCCCAGCAGACTGGGCGACAACTGGTCGACCTCGGCCCGGGCCAGCCACAGGCTTTTGCCTTGCAGATAGACTCCTTTTGTTTCGGGGCCATCCGGTTCAACCGGCGGCAGCCAGTCATCCAACGCCTCGCCGGCCACGGCTTTTTCAAAGATATGCTGCGAAACAAAGGCCACGCTCCGCAGCTCTTTATGGCGCGCACGCGCGGTTGCCTTGTTCAGGTTAAGCCGGTTGACCGGCAGCGCCGGGAAAAAGCAAACCCGACCGGCTCTCGGAAAAGCGGAACTGAGCAAGAAAGGCACTGCCGGGGCCGCCGTCGATTCTGTAGCGGCGCTGAACAAGCGGGGCAGCGCGTTGGGATCAAGACCAAACTCGTAATGGGCGGCCACAAAGGCGGCAAACAGGGTATCGGCCGAGATAAAAATCCCGGTCTCCTCCAGCTCTACCCCCCGCCGCCCCAGGTGAAACGGCCCGCCGGGGTCGAGATCGTAGCGGGTTAGTGTCGGCATCATAAGCCTCCTGTGAAAATAGCCCCTCACCCTGTCGCTGACGCGACTCCCCTCTCCCTGAGGGAGAGGGGCCGGGGGTGAGGGTAAAACACGATTTTTACGGATGTATTCTAAAGATCAAGCTTTTCCCTTATACGCCCCTTCAAAACCTCAAAATCCTGCACCAGGGCGTCGAGCGTTGGGTAACTGCCACTCTCCGGGTGTACCGGCAGGGCTTCATCGTAGTTAGCACTCGATTTAACCGTCACCCGAATATCTTTCAACGCCACCCGGCCCGACCCGCGCGACCCCAGACCGCCCAGGTAATCATCTTCTAGCAGTTGCATGCCGGTGATGACGGTTTTGAAGCGGTCTAAATCCTGAGCACTGTCGGCAATGGCGGCCTCGCCGTTTTGGCCGTCGTACAGGCTGTAAATCATCTGAGCATCGCCAAAGATGGCACCGGCCGGAACGCGCTCCATCTGGCGCGGGCTGGCCTGCGACGTCACCCGGTCGATGGCTACCTCGGTTTTAACCTCGGTAAAAGGCAGGTCGGTGCGCAGTTCGTTCAGCGTTTGGGCGCTGTTTTCGCTCAGATGAACATCCCGCACAATCAAGCGTGTCGGCGTGGCAAAGTCGGCCCCGCTCACGCCAAACACCTGGCAAATGTCCGAGTTCACATATTCCTCTTGGGTGCTGGCCGAATGTATTCTTACCTGACCAATCCGCGTGTTCTGCTCAGCGCCGGTATATTTCTCGGTCAGCGAGCGAATCTTTCCACGCAGCGAGGAGCCGGGGATGTAAGGCCGGTTGGTGATGGGGTCACGAATAACCGTTTTATCGACACCACCAATGCTAATACCCTCATCCGAACCACCAATGTGTAGCCCGGACTTGGCTTCAATATCAAATGTTAAAAATATACGTCCCTTCATTTTAAGCTGCATGGTTTTCTCCTAGTTTCCGCCGTACGCTTTGTGATAGGCTAAAATCGCTTCGAAAAAATCAACGAAACGGGTGAAGTTGTCTTCATTGCCTGCAACCAAGTCGATGGCCGGGTCTAAGACCTTAACCAGATTTGAGACGCCTTGGCCGCTTTCCCGCTTGGCCCGATAGGCCATCTTGGGTTTAAGTAAGATGAGGCTGCGATTGGCGCGGGTTTCATTAATCTTCCAATCGCCTTCAATGCGCCGCACCTCACCAAAAATAGCCCTAATCTGACTGGTGGTGAGCCTCTGCTTCGCCAAAGCCTGGCCAATATCATCGGCACACTTCACCAGTGTCTCCGACGCTTTCGGATTAGTAATAATCATCTTCAACTGCTCATTTGATGGCAAGGGAAAGCTTTCGCCACTGCTTCGAGACATTGATCATTCTCCTTTTCTGATATTTAACTCCACCCAGCGAGCCGCCGGGCCAATCCACTCAATATTGGTAAACCCTTCTAAACTCAGCCTGTCCCGCAGTTCAATAATGTCCGCCCTGGCATGCTTATGCTGTTCAGCCAGGCGCGACAGACTGTAGGCGCTGCGCCACTGGCCGGGACCCCAATATACACGGGCGGTCTGGCCACATTCGGCCTGCTCTTGCAGCACGGTTTCATACATTAAGTACAACTGATTTAAGCGGTAGATCAAGCTGCGTGAAACCGGTTGCCCATTGTTTTCAGGCGCAACCAGCTTCATAAGCTGGTCATAGTTCTCCTTCACCTCCGGGTACTTTACCCACGGGATAGTCTTACCCAGGAAATGGAAGGCGTTTTTATGCTGCCCTTCAAAGTCGCTGGCTTTGGCCGCATCTTCAGCTTCAAGGGCATCATCGGCGGCCTGGTATAGCGGATACTTGGCCGGTACCAGGGCAACGCCACCGCTGACGTGAATGTCGGGATGTTGGCCGGAATAGGTGACTAAGTCTTGGCTAATCTGCTCGGCCAGCAGCGGCATCAGGTGCCAGGCCCCCACAAAAAAGAGGTCGTCGCCGCCGGAGTAGATGGAGTAGACCAAATCCTGACCGGCTTCATCATTAAGGGCGCGGGCAATCTCGCCAACCCAGCCTTCAAAAAAAAGGCTCATGGCAAAGCTTAACGAGGCCACCCGCGAGAGCGTGGCCTTTGCGCCTAACCCTTCGCTAAATATGCGGCCCAGGTTATCCACATCCATACGCAAAACACCCAATCGCTTAATCCCCTGCGATTGATGGGCCATTACGTGAAACGGTTTTACCGAACCGGGGTGAGGTAGGTCTTCAACCTTCTGTTTTTCGAGATCACCCCGCTCCGCCGCCGATAGCACCGGCGTAACATTAACCAACAGATGCCGCCCCACAGTCTGGCGCGTCTCAGGTTGTACGTGCTCTAACCCTTTATCGCGCAGCGCCAGCACATTGCGCCGGATAACATCGGTCTTTATCTCAGGCAAATCGTCCCGGCGTTCGCAAAACTTGGCCCGGTAGCCAAAGTGGGCCAGCACCTGCTCATATTCGCCCTCCGGCTCACTTGCAACCAGGTCAGCCGGGCTAATCTGGTCGAGGCAGAGGAAGGTTGCACGCCTAAGATCGCTGCCTAACGCCTCGTAGCTGCGGGTTGGCGGCGATTTAGGCGCTTCGTTGTCACGCCAAATTTTGGTACCAACGTGCTCGCGCCGGGTAACGGCACACATCTTCTCCTCGTTGCCGCCGTGCTCCTGGGGGCTAAAGAGATCGCGCAGGTTGGCTTCATCCAAATTGGCAAACTGCTGCTGCTTGGCCTCTTGCAGCCGTTCGGTTAAAGCGTACCATTTATCCGACAGGCGCTGGCCGTGAAAGGCGTTAGCCTCTAAAGTGGCTGCCTCCATGGCCAGGAAAAGATCACCGCGATGGTGGTGCAGTAGAATGCGGCTGACCTGCTGTCCAATGCGGCTCAGTTCGCTTTCGCTGCCAACGGGTGCCAGCAGGTAAAAGTGACCGCCCCCGGCATAAATCATATTGGTCAGCGGCAGTTCCAACTGATCCAGCACATAGCGGGCTACCGCCTCGGTCAGCAGTTGCAGATACATCGAGCGGCCGCGCAGGCCAGATGTCGCGCCCCGCGAGGTAATGGTGTAGATGAATTTCTGCACGCCCGAAATATCGCCGCCTACCAACAGCGCCACCGGAGCGGTCGAGGCGGTATCTTGCCACAAGGAGCGCACCGTTGTTTCCGGCTGTTGAATAAGGCAGGCCGCCAAAGCGCCGGTCATACGGCTGTGATCGTACAAGCTAACATCCGGCCGGCCTTGATAGGAAGCCGCAGGTATAGCCCAACCATATTGCTGCATCAACTTTAACATACTGTTGACATAGGTTATTTCGTCGGCAGCCCCTGGCGGTTGAACTCGCCGCAACGCCTCAACTGCTTGGGTAAAATCACCCCACAGCCCCTGGTAAGTTTCACTAACATCATCCACAGCCGGTGCCGGAAAGATAACCTGCTTTTCAATGCGCAGCCGGGTCAACGGCAAGTATTGAGGCTGCAATTGGTGACGGCTCTCGCCAAGGGCTACATTGCCAAAAATTGAGATCATTTGCTGCGGCTGGCCATTGCTGTCATCAGGCGGCTCTCCATTCGACAGCCGGTCGGCCACGGCCACGGCATAATCCTGATGGTTTTGGGGTCGATGGTGGTAGACCGGGCCGCTCAAGCCGGCCGCCCACGGCTGTGGCACATATTTTTCAACAAAATCACCACTCAGCAGGGCATGGCGATAACCATATTCTTGCTTCGCTTCATCATCCCAAATGCGGCTGCCTAACTCACCGGCCCGCTGAGCAAACTTGCCGATATCGTGCAGCAGTCCGGCCAGGGCAGCATTCAGCACCTCTGTTTTCATAGGACTTTCCTTTCTAATAGGTTCCGGTTGGGACTATCATACGTCATGATAGGTGTCTACGCATCGGAAGCGCCTCCTACAATATCTCAGAATTGGTTCGGATGTTTTGTCTATAGGGGTGTGCTAAACTAGACGGTATCAACAAAATCTCTGAACTTGTCACGCAGAAAGTAAAAAGTCAACCGCTCTTTATCGGGCAGTTCCCAGGCGGGGCGGCACTTCGAAAAGATGCTGGTGGTGTGGGCGCTTACGGTTTTAACGGTGACCACCAACTGCTCGGCCACTTCCTGTGGGGTCATGCCCTTGGCAAAGGCGCGCACCACGTCCCGCTCGCGTTCGGTCAGTTCGTGCCACACATCCCGGCAACGACGGTGTTCAATGTGGTCCATCCAGGCGGTCTGTTGGTTCATCATCTCGGCCGGACCATGGCTGGCACCAAATATCTGCGGCAGGTAAGCGCCCCAGGGCACTATCGGCACTTGTATGAGCCGCACCCGGTCGCCCCGGTCATCGTGCATGATCGCGCCGTCCTTGGCCTGCTTCATAAAGTGCGGCTCGGTGTAAATATGCCAAATCTTATCCTGATGCCCACAGTAGAGGGTAGCCGCACTGAGCGCCATAAGGCCCATCATGCGCGGTCCGCCGGCAATAGACATATGCAGCGTACGACCGGCCCGCTTCAGCTCGGTAATAAGGGTAAAGACGGTTTGGCGCACAATCTCGGCCTCGGCTTCGGTGCGGACGTGGGGTAATACCTGGGCACCTTGCCTCAGCGCCATAGGTCGAAAGCGGCAGGGCCGGCCGCAGTAGGTATCGCCCTCAAACTCAACCAGCAGGCGGTCCAGGGCCGTGGCAACGCGCCCATCCGGTGGGTCCAGATGCAAGACAAAGACTTCGCGGATGGCTTCGGCACGGGCCAAGAGATAATCGAGGGCAAAGGTCACTATTTGCGGTTGGCCACCCAGGGTACAGATTAAGGTTGATTCAGACATAAGACGTATTCCTTTGGAGATTGGAGACTGGAGATTAGAGATTAGGAGATTAAAAAACCATGGTGATGATGCACCAATCTCCTCATCTCCCTATCTCCTTATCTCTCCCCCACACGAAAGTTGTTGATTACAGTACATTCGCTATGCATCATTAGAACGGAGGCGAACCTATGGAACTCTATCCGGCACTGCTTATTGGCGGGCCGCCGCACAGTGGTAAATCCGTGCTGGCTTACAGTTTAACCCAGGCATTTCGACAGCTTGGGTTGCAGCACTATCTACTGCGCTCCTGCCCCGACGGCGAGGGCGATTGGGCCAATGAAAGCGACCAGGGATTGGTCCGACTAATCCGGGTCAAGGGCCAGTATACCCCTACTTGGGTCGAAAAGATTGGGCGCGACATCGCCCGACGGCATTTACCGCTTTTGGTTGATGTCGGCGGCAAACCCAAACCGGAGCAAGAATCGATTTTCGGTCACTGCACCCACGCTGTCCTCATCGCCCCCACGGCCGAGGCGTTGATCGAATGGCGCGGCTATGCCCGCCGCCACGGGTTAACAGTCCTGGCTGAATTAGAGAGTTCGCTCACCGAAGAGGCCGCTGTGTTTGAAGAAGGCCCCATCTTCAAAGCCCGGCTGCACGGTCTCGAACGCGGTACGACGCAGCACAATCCGGTTTTTCAGCAGTTGGTTGATAAGCTCACCCCTTATTTCACCTATCCCTCCCAAGAAATCAGGCAGTACCATCTTAATACCGACCTGGTTGAAACCGTCATCGACCTTGAGCAACTTGCTCGCACGCTTGATGTACCCCACAAGGGTGAACAGGCTTTTTGGGAACCAAAGCACATCCCGCCCCTGCTCAATGAATTGCCTGATGACGTCAGTCTCGGTCTTTACGGCCGGGGACCAAACTGGCTCTATGCCGCCGTGGCCGTCCACTGCCGGGCCGCGCCTTTCTATCAGTTTGATCCGCGCCTTGGTTGGGTAGAACCGGTAACACTTCGGCTTGGTACGCTGCCAAAAGACGCACCGATCATTTGCTTACCCTATGAGGCCCGCAACCTGGCCATCTACAGCTTCGGCTTACGGTACGATTATCTTGATTATTTGGAAGCTGACGGTCTAACCGTCCCAGCGCCCCCCACGGATAAACCGTTAATCCTCAACGGCAAAATCCCGCATTGGCTGCTGACGGGTCTAAGCCATCAATACCAATCGGCACCGCTGTTAGCGGTTCACCAGCCTCAGTTGGAACAAAATGTGGTTGTTTCATCACGCCTGCCGGAATTTGTACCCGGTGATTTGTGTGGTCCAAGGTTGTAATGGAGTAGTTAGATGGTTGGTTAGTTAGTTGGTTGGTTGGTTGGTTGGTTGGAAGTTGGTTTTTGGCCTATGTGTTGATCGGCCACAGAGGATGAGCCTCGGTGTTAGCCGGTAGTTCATTCGATCATACCTAAAGCATTAAAGTATAAGGAGATAACGGGGTAAATGTTGTGGTCAGGTATGATCACCCCATTGTATCATAACCACCAGTAGGGTTCAATCGAGGATTGTGTTTAGCCGGTTGCAAGAGCAAGCATTTGTTGCAAACTGCCAAAATTTTTAAGAAACCGAGGCAATTCAACAGTGCGGCAGCCACCGAATTCAGGGAAAGTACTCATTTAAGGTCTTAGGGGAGCATTCGGATCGAAACCCTTACCTGCCGGCGTCGTTACCTTTACCTGCTAACGTCATTACCCTTGCCTGCGAACGTCGTTACCCTTACCTGCTGGCGTCGTTACCCTTACCTGTTTTTCCAACACGCATCAGCTCCACACCTGGCTCCGATCAACCCCATCGCAAAAAAATTCAGTGTGATCATACGTTTCAGTGCTTCAGTGTTTCAAGCCGATTACCTGAATTCGTTCGCGGCACAAGGTTTTCCTAATCGCGCTTTTGGGAGTAAAGTTTTAGCAAAATGATGACTATGTAGAAACAATTTCCGCGTTCGGAGACGGGCGATTGCTTCGCTTCGTTCGCATTGGCAAAAGCGTAGTTACGTTACATTTATTCACAATATAACTTACACAGTGGGAGATTAGCCCTCCCTAAATCCCTCCCTTTGGGGCAATGGCGTTAAGTTAAGCCCCCCCGGCCCCCCAAAGGGGGGAGAAAGACGTTAAATTCCCCCCTCTGGGGGGT
>JAGRBY010000212.1 GCA_020433835.1 Anaerolineae bacterium
TCCCTTACACAACCTTTCATAGTTCGGTTACTCAAGAACCAACTTGATAAAGGTAAAGATGCTCGGCCAAGATGCACACTCTTGCCCATTATGTTTGGGAGCTTCGCGGCCCCCCCTGATAATTTAGCCCGTGGTCTATCGCCATAAAAATCCCGGCATCATTCTATCGCGACGTTTTTGCTTTTCAGCCTAGTGTTAACCGAACCTACCAACTTTGCCTACGAGATAAACCTATCAGAGATAATTGAATTTTATATTGTACGTTATTAACAACCTAACTGTAACAAAAAAGCCCCCAGCGCAAACCATTTCGGTTTTTTTGCTAAGGGCTTCGCAACAGTTAATGTTTTATTTGATAGGTAATTTAGCACACTTTATGGGGTTTGTCAATATAAGTAGCACCCTGCGGGGCATAAACCCGATTTTTGACTAGGTGGCACCTGGTCAATTATCTAGGTTAAAAGCGGGAAAATAGGGTGTTTTTTATGATTTAACCGTGGTTATCCGGGGTTTTTGTCTCCGTTGGGTGGTGGAGAGAGCTTACGTGCTTCGAAATTTCTTGATTACGGATTACACGAATTCCACGGATTCTTTCTTTTCTTGGAGAAGCTTTATGGTGGTTGAGTAACATTCCTTCGACATTTAAACGACGTAAGTAACATTATTTGCGTCGTTTTTAGTGACGTTTTGACTGTCTATATTTCCTTGACGTGCTTATCGAAAGAAATCTTACAAGAAAGATTACATTTTATTATCATTATAGCCCAATTCTAGGCGGTTGATTATGGGATTTTGGCCTACTGATACTTCGCTTTCCTACACTTACCAGCATTGATCAGACTTGTTATAATCCCTTTGCTTTGATGTTTACCAGACCGATCAAGTTGTCGATGACATACCCAAACGTATTGGCGCTGTAGTTATGCTATCCGCTCTCTCATGTCATCCTTCTAAGACAGTACTCACAGCCTCCTCAACCGTCTTCAGCGTAAACGGCTTACTAATAAAGCCGCTTAGTCCTGCTTCAATAGCTTTTTGAGCCATTGTGACCCTGTCATTGCCGCTCATCAAGATGAATTTCACATCCGGCTGTCGCTCTTTGAGCGTGCGGGCTAATTGCAGGCCGTCAAGATGATTCATAATATAGTCAGAGATAACCAGATCAAAGGGGCGAATTTGGTCTAAAGACAAAACCTCAACCCCTGAGTGACAGACTTCAAGCTGACAGTCTGGTCGCAGGTGGGCTAAATATCGGGTTAATAGGGAGAGAATATCGGGATTATCATCAACGAGGAGTATGCGCTTTATCATTGTTCTGCTCCTGAGCTATGTGATATTAAATTGGTCAATAGCGATGCGGTATAAGCAATTTTATCAGATCGAGCGTTCCAAAAGCGTGACCTGGGTGATAGTTTGGCTTAAAATGTATCAATTAGAGTGGAGTAGTAAGAATTATCACATTGGGTAGGGCGAGGCAATCAATTCGGGGATAGCTGATCGAGTAGCTTTTTGGCAGCCCGCAAATCCGGTGTATCAAAACCTTCGGTGAACCAGCCGTAAACCTCGGCGAGGAGAGAATAGGCTTGTTCGATACGGCCTTGCTGCTGCCACAATCGAGCCAGAGCGGTGGCGGCTCGCAACTCCAGCGATTTAGCCTGCTGTTGGCGAGCGATAGTTAGGGCTTGCTGAAAGCATCCTTCTGCTTCAGCCTGATGTTCATCAGAGAGAGCCAGTAAACACAATCCTTTGAGACGATACATCTCGGCGGCTAAGAAATGCCCACCAAGGTGTTCCATTTCGGTGAGGGCCTTATCTACGGTTTTGAGAGTGGTCTCATACTGCTGATAGTTATAATAGACCTCGGCTAATACATTCAGATACAAACCTGCGTTCATCCTTGTTCCGCTGTCCATCAAGCCGTTAATTTGTTGTTCAATTGCAGCTATCTCGGCCTCGGATAGCAGGTTTTGCTTGCTTCTGGAAAAATTATGCCACAACGAAAGCGATCCGTGCCAGTAATGCAGACCATATTCCTGGCATAGGTTTAGTCCAATCCGGCTGTAGCGCTCACACAGATCAGGTTGCCCCAGACAGCCATAGAAAAAGGCAATACCGAAGTACGCTATAGCGCGTTGCTCAGGTTCCGTTTCCGTCTGAACAAGGTGTAATGCCTCTTGATTTTTTTGAAGAGCTTGTTGCGGATAGCCGAGATACCACAAAGCTATTGATAAATGCATGAGGTTGGCCGTAGATATGTTCAAGATTTGCGGGAAATTTTGGTCGTTAGCTTGGGCCATACTTTTGGTCACATGATAGCGACATTCTTCAAGGCGACCCCACGTGAAGTAAACATAGCCTAAGCTGCCGTGTCCTATTTTTAGCAATGGCGGAGCCTGCTCGGCCTGGGTTACCATTTGCCAGCCCAACGCCTCAGCTATAGCCAATTCCCCCCGGATATAGTAAAAAAGGAGTATGCCAAACTGAGCTAAACCTGTTTGCAACGACTTCTTTGCGCGTTTAGAAATGGCGAGGGCTTGCTCATAAAGTTGGTTGGCTTCCGGGGCAGAATATCCTTGCTGACTCGTAATAATGGAGGCCAACATGGTCAAGAGATTTAGCTCGTCGTGGATTCGCGTTGGCGTGTCCGGCTGTGTTTTGAGTAAGGCTAACCCCCGCCTCAATAAATCACCGGTTTCGGTCAGCGCCCCTAATGCTCGTCCGGTCTGCGCGGCCTGCCAATAGTAGCCGATTGCTTTTTCAGGCTGACCGGCCTGCTCGTAATGTTCGGCCAACTGGCTGCTGACCAAATCGAGATTGGGCTGATGAAGCGTCTCTATCGCTTGGGCCACGGCTTGGTGGAGCCAGCAGCGTCGGATCGAACTCAACCGGCTACAGGCAAAATCCCGAATTTTGCCGTGACTAAAATCATATCGACTCTGATGCTGCTCCCGAATGATGCGACGCTGCCAAGCTTCATCCAGAGCGTTCATTACCGTCTCAGATGAGGTAGTGCTGGCTGCTGCCAGCAGATCAAAGGTAAACTCCCGTCCAATGACGGCTGCTACGTCGATCAACCCACGGGCCGACGGAGAGAGCTGATCCAGCCGAAAATCGATAACCGTCTGAATTCGAAGCGGTAAAGCTGCTTCGTTAGCAAGGTCATCAGCCAAAGGAGAGTCGAACGCACCGGCCCGGATTGTCTCAACAATAAAGAGTGGATTGCCTTCGGTTTCCTGATAGAGTTTCTCGGCTATCTGATTTTCTAAGGGTTTTTTAGCGACCTGCTCCGCCAACGCCGTGGTTGTCGAGGCATCTAGCGCCTCCAGTTCGATGTTGATGAGTAAGCCCATGCGCCGCAAATCTCGCTGAAGCGTATTAAGCGGATGAGACGTATCGATCTCCTCCGTCCGAACCGTACCGACCAGAAGCAGGCGCGCCTTTTTGTCGAAGTGCAGCAGATAGCTTAGCCATTCCAGCGTTTCCTTGTCACACCACTGTAAATCATCCAGCAGAAGCAACAGCGGCGGATCGGCTTGCAATATGGCTCGGGCTAAAGCCTCAAAAAGGCGGTGTCGCTGCCAGTTTTCATTTAAGGGTTGAGGTGGCGGCAGATTTGGGTATTGGGTGAGAAGTTCCGGCAGGACGCGGGTGATTTCTGTCAGCCATACCGGTTCCAGGTTTTGACAAGCTGTTTGGAAGGTTTTGCTGCGAAGCCAATCGGCGACCGGCGTATAAGCCAGGCCCCTACCCGACTCATAGGCTCGGCTGCGGACTGTGGCGAAGCCCTGCCGACCGGCTGATAGAAGTAACTCTTCGGCTAAACGGGTTTTTCCGATACCGGCCTCACCCGTAATCATAACACAACGAGAACCACACGACGCAGCTTTCCAGGCATCTGATAAGCGCTGCCATTCCAACTGACGCCCAACCAAAGGGAGTTGCGATAGATGCTGGCTGGCATCGATAACGGATGAAGGCGTTAAATCTGTTTTGGTTACAATCCGGTTATAAATTTCCTGTGTAGCGGGGCTGGGATCTACACCCAACTCCTGCTGTAACTGCGTAACGCAGGTGTGATAGGCTCGCAGCGCTTTGGCCCGCTCATCATTCAGCAGGTATAACCGCATCAATCGGCGATGCGTTTCTTCGTGCAGTGGGTCGATGTGCAATAGCTGTTGTGTAGTACGAATAGCCGCCGGATAGGTGCGTTGTGTCTCCTGCCAGTTGCCTAACTGATTAAGAGCGTTAATGATTTCTTGGTGCAATCGCTCTTGATGATCGAGTAGCCAATCGTCATAACAATGCGGTAATAATTTGCCCCTATAGACCTCAGCCGCTTCTGCCCATAATTGGGCAGCTTGTAAAGGGTTACCGGCTTTGTAGGCATTGTCCGCTTCCGTTACCGTTTTTTCAAAGGTGTTAACATCCAAGCTGAAAGGAGCTTCCGGTCGCCACTGCACGGTTTTGGTATCACTATAAAGGAAACTATCTGCATCCGGTAAAGCACTGCGCAGTCGATACAGCGCTTTACGCAGGTTTGTAAATGCTTGCTGTTCCGGAACATTAGGCCAAAATCGAAAGGCAATATCTCGGCGGGAGAGGTTTGTTTCCTGGTGCAAAAGTAGATAGGCCAGCAGGGACTGCTGTCGGGGTTGATAAATCGTGCTAATCAGTTGTCCATTATAAATTAATTGAATTTTACCGAGAAGATAGATTTGGAGACGCGACATAGATGTAACGCTTAGAAACTAACCTATAGGGAACCAGAGATAAAATTTTTCTAAACCATTATAATTTTGTGCATCTTTATTAGCCGGCACTTTTTAGAAACTAGGCTTTTTAACGCTAAAAAGTCTAGTTTCTTACATGATACTTTAACGTGCAAAGATTGCAATAATTTTATCATCGTTGATAGTCAAACTCTCGGCGTTTGATTATAAAATTTTGATCTACTGATACTTGGCTATCCCGCGCTTAACGGCATTGACCAGGCCTGTTATATTCTCTATGCATTTACGTTTAGGGTACGTTGACCGATAAGCCAAACATATCCCAAATTTATTAGACTTTACCGGAATTAAGGTGACAGTCACTTAATATCCTATAAGATGAGCCTTTTCCTACTATATGGACCCAGTACCAATGTGGTAGAATGCCTTTGTAATTGATTTTGATAGTTGAGTAAGGGTACGGTATTATTTTCAATAATTAGGAAAGGGAAAATTACGATGACGACCTTAACCGTTGAGTTGCCGGAAGCGTTGGCCCAACAATTGCAAATACGTGGTCTATCTGCCGAGCAGATGGAACCGATAATTATTCGTCTGGTTCAACTCTATCTGCATCAGCAAGAAGTACGGGCTACGGTTAGTTTGTTTGAGCAAGCTGGCTCTGCCCAGAGCAACAAGACAGAGGCGGTTAAACCACGCCGCCCCCGCTTTGGTAGTGGTAAGCATTTAAATATCCAAATGTCAGACGATTTTGATGAACCTCTAGAGGACTTCGCGGAATACATGTAATGCGCTGCCTGATAGATACGCACACTTTGATCTGGTTCATTACTGGCTATAGTCGGCGGATACCTCACTGCGTTTGGCGGCAATATCATAGCCCCAGTTCTGCAAATTCTTCGATAGCTTGAACTTAAATTCTATCGCCAGCAGATAGATAAAGGCACTCTGGAGATAGTTAGACAACTCCAAAGCCAACGCGTTACAGCTTTCTATCTGGCTCTCCCGCTCTCGACGGGCGGCGACACGTGTGTCGGCGTGGCTTTCCAGAGTATTACACAGACTGATGACCTCAAGTAAGTTGGGGATAGTAAAGCGTTCGGCTTGGGGCAGGCTTTGTTCTTTGGTGATGTACATATTCAACGTTTCCAACCGCTCATCGAGCGTTTTGGGCAGCAGCACATTGTCGGTGTTAGCTTTGTAATGAAACCCCCAGTAACCGGCTTGATCCGGCTTGCCGGAACATTTCGCCGTGACACTCTTCCACATATTCCAAATTATTTCACGAGTTTCAAGCAGCAGCCGCTCCAGTTCCGATGCGGCGCTCTTGCGCTCGCGTTCGGCCTGCTTAACGGCCTGCTCAGCAGCCAAAAGCCGCTGTAAGAGGTTAGCAATGATAGGCGTAAAGGGGGTTTGCTGTTCAACAGGGCGGCTGTATTCACACGCCATATAAGTTTGCGCCAGCTTGATGACGTTCGGACGGCGGCGGGGGTCGGGAAAGCGAAGAGCATTCGGACTGTTGCTGTCGGTGTAGGCAATGGGCATCGGGAAATCCTCCGGTTTGATAGTGAAGTGCGAGATGCAGGTTTTGGAATATGCAACTGTAAGGATCAGTATATTCATGTTTGCCGCGAATGTCTACCTCGTCGGCCAAATTCTGTTGCTGCCGAATTTTTTGACCCTCGCTTCCACTGTTTTTGACAAGCGAAAAATCCTGTGGTACCCGAATCCGGCATTTTCGACAGGCGCAGAATTTTGCAACAGCTTTTTACGATGATGATCGGGCGATACAAAATCCTGTGGTACCCGAATCCGGCATTTTCGACAGGCGCAGAATTTTGCAACAGCTTTTTACGATGTCGATCAGTCGATGCAGAACAGTGAGGCTCTCGATTCTAGCGTTTTTGACAGGCGCAGAATAGTGCGACGGCTTTTCGCGATGCCGATCAGTCGATGCAGAATAGTACGGCCCTCGATTCTAGCATTTTCGACAAGCGCAGAATA
Organism: Anaerolineae bacterium; assembly: GCA_020433835.1. The sequence goes on from JAGRBY010000212.1 coordinate 6,735, forward strand.
GTGCAACGGCTTTTCACGATGTCGATCAAGCGATGCAGAATAGTGCGGCTCTCAAATCCAGCATTTTCGGGGAGCCATAAGTGGCAAGCATTTAAACATAGAACTTACGCACTTCATGTCATTTCATAGCCGAAGGCGAAGAAATCCCTACGGTGCTCGGTTGCAAACAACGTTCTGAGGAATTTCTCGCTCCTTCGTCGCTTGAAATGATATAGTATCTTTCCACTACGTAACTCATATAAATATCCAGATGTCAGATGATTTTGACGAACCCCTAGAAGGTTTCGCGGAATATATGTGATGCGATTCTTGATAGATACGCACGCTTTGATCCGGTTTATTACCGGCGACAGCCGTTTAAGCATTGTTGGAGTTATTTAATTGCTATTCCTAAATCTACTCAGACTTGGCTACCTACATTCCTGCCAGTGTGTAATGGTTTCTTTCTGGCCCCCGTTGTAGATGATGGTCAATTTGCCTTCTGGGTAGAATGTACATTTTGGCTTTCTACTATCCTGCCCGGTGACAGGATTACCGTTAAAATAGATAGCTTTAATCCCGGTAACATTCCAATGATAACGATAACACCCATCCGACTCGACCCGGACGCAATAGTTCACTGAAACCGGTTCATTCTTGGCGGGCGGTACGTACACTGGTGGTAGCGTTGCAATGGGATTGGCCGCCGGAACCAGCGTAGCCGTCGGCAGAGCATTGACGTTGAGCGTAACCGATGCCTGGGTGCTGCCATTGCCCGTGGCAACCAAGGTATAGGTGTTGGCCGAGGCCGAGGGGCAAACCTGCATCGACCCTGAATTGGCAACCGGGTTGCCGTCGATGCGGACGATCTGGGCGTTTCGGATACTCCAGCGCAAGGTGGTGCAAGCGCCGCTGTTAAGCTGATACTGATCGGCCATATATTGGTCGATGACCGGCGCACTGGCCCGAGGTTTGGCGGTGGGTACGGGTGTCGGCGTGACCGATGGTTCGGGGGTGGGCGTTGGCGGTACATTGACGATGACCACTTGCTCCACAAGTTCACCCTCTAGCGGCTGAACCAGCAAAACGTATGTTGTGGACGGCTCTGTGGGGCAGATTTGCTGCTGACCGGTGGCACTGACTTTTTTGTCATCGAGCCGCACTGACATAGCATGGCTGACCTCCCATTGCAAGGTGGTGCATTCACCGTGTGGCACTCGCGTTTCGTTGGCGGTAAATTCAATGCTGATGCCGGGCGGGGGCGCAGGCGTGGGCCGCACCGTCAGCGAGACCGTCTTTTCTTCCGTCTCCCCGGCCAACGAGAGGGCGGTTAGCCGGTAGATTTGGTTGTTCTCGCGGGGGCAAACCTGGCGGCTGCTGGTAGCAGGCACAACCTCGCCGCTCAGGCGGACTTCTTGGGCATTGTCTACCTGCCAGTTGAGAGTGACGCACTCGCCCAAATCAACGCTTGTTGGGGCGGCATCAAAGTTCATCGCCATGATCGGCAGTGGTGTTGCTGTGGCGGCCACTGTGGCCGTTGGCTCCGGCGTTGCCGTGGCTGGGGCGAGAGCGGTACTTTGCAACCAATACCAGCCTCCACCACCAACGCCCAGCAGCAGGATAACGACCAGGCCGATCAAGCCGTAGTTGGGTTGGCGGCGGATAGGTGGCGGTATTGTCTGTGGCTGGGCTGCCGGTAGCGGTTGGAGGTGGGTTCCTTGCATCGCCAGCGTGATGGTTGTGCCTACCTGAATTTGATCGCCGCTTTGTAGATAGGTCGGCTGCTCAATGCGTCGACCATTGACGAAGGTGCCGTTCGAAGAGCCTAGGTCTTCGAGGATGTAATGTTGATCTTGCACCATCAGCCGGGCGTGCTTTTTAGAGATTGTCTGCTCGTTGATAACAATGTGGTTATCAGCAGTTCGACCAATAAAGTAAACTCCCGGTGATAGTGTGTAGGTTTGACCGGCCTGGACGCCGTTCTGAACGATTAAGCCTGACATAGTAACATCCCTTTCATTCGAGCTTTCAACAGTAAGACGCGCCGCCCCGGCCATCCAGGCAGATTTGGGTGATTTGCCCGTTAAGGACAAGCTGTATTACTTGCACATAGTCGCCCTTAGGCACAACGGTGAAGAACGTTACCGAGTTTTGGCCGCCGGGTACGGGGCCGGCTCCAAAGTAATCGTAAGGGCAAGCTTTGACCTCTTGACCACCGGCAGTAATAAAACGGATCGACTCCGGCCATAAATCCGTTACCTTGACCGTTGAATTATTGGTTAGGATTAATTCAACGTTGAAACCTCGAAAACCGGCGTTCTTGTCATCCCAATCACCATGATCCTGAGCATAGCAGGGATCACCGTTGCGGGGTGCGCCCCACGGCTCTTCGTAGCGATGCTGTCCACCAATCTGCAAAAGATAGGGGCTGGTGGTCAAAGGCGCTGAAACAGGAGGTGGTGGAGTCGGCTGAATAGCGACGGGTGGAGCGGTCGCCGTTGGGGTTGGGGGTGGGTTGGAGCCGACTTCTGGGCCGTTTCGGTACTGCTGAGATCATCGAGATAAATGATGCCTCGTCCGCTGTAGCTATCGTTGCCGTCATCCAAGGTCAGGCCGCTGAAGGTGATCGGGTAATCGATGGCTTTGTTGTCTGTGCCGCTGATGTGGCCGCTGGGCCAGGGTTGGTTGGGGTCGATAAAGGCCGTCATCTGCTGCCAGCCGGTATGGTCAACTTGCCCGAAACTCATCTGCCAGGTCTGCCCACCCGCATCTTTGAGCCAGGCGTTGAGGAAATGGCCGCTGCCATCGCCATAAACCCAGACTGAGATGCCGTTAGGCCGTCCGGCCAGCTTGCGGTTCTGCAAAAAGACAACGTAATCGTTGTTGGCCGTTGGGAAATCGTAGTCGAGCTTGCCGGAGTAGTTACCGCTGTGGGCTTGGGTAGTGCTGCGAGTCAAACTGCCATAAGGCTGATCGCCTCGTTTCCAGGTGACATTGGTTTCAAAATCTTGAAAGATACCGGGGGCGGCTGCTTGTAAAGGAACCTGCGCCTGTTTGGTCGCTGTTGCTGTCGGGTTGGGGCTGGAGGTCGGCGTGGGGCTGGGGCTGGATGTCGCGCTGGGTTCCGCCGTTGGTGCTGCTACCATCAGTTCGCAAAATCCGTCAGCGATGCGCCCGGCTTCATATTCATCCACAGCGCCATCGGCCGGGTTCAGATCTAAGCCGGTGGATAGGGGGCGGCTGCTGTACTGCTCGATGCGCAGATAGTGCTCACCGGCACCAAGTAGCCCTAAGTTGGCCCATAGCTTTAACGTTGTCCCATCGCGCTCGTAGCTAATGTTGGTGATTGGCCTGCCGTCGAGGCTAAGATCATAGTGGGCCGAGGCCAGCCATTGGGCCACGTAATCAATCTCGCCGGATGGTTGGGCCAGCCGCTGCTGCCAGCCCAAAATAACCGGAGCTTCGGGATCGATATCGACCTGGCTGTTGCAGAAGGGATCGACCCGATTGGCCTCGGCCTGAGGCAGCGATTGTTCCGGCATAGCAGCAAGAGCCAGCCCCGGCACATCCAATGGTGCGGGTGTCGATGTTCCGGTCGGCGTAATCAGCGGTGTTGGGGTTTCGGTGGGTTCTGCGGTGGCCGGGGCTGCTTCAACCACCGGGGTGGGCAGTTCGGGTGGAACTGCATATTTTTTGTAGGCCAGAAACCCTGCTGCACCGGCCAGTATTACAATAATGCCGCCCATAATCCACAATACTGTGTTTCTATTGTTGCCGGGTGGTACGGCGGTGTAAGGTGTTGGGATTGTGGCCGGGGAAACCGTCGGAGGACGGGGCGCTACCATAGGCGGTATAAAAGTGCGGTCATCAACCTCTGCTGATGGGGTGGAAGCAGAACCCGGTATAATAGTCTGGTCATGGGTTTTAGGTGCCGGTTGACCCAACCAGGTTGCGTCATCATCAGCGGCACTGATAACTGGGGCGGTGGTTTGTACTTGAAGCACG
>JAGRBY010000213.1 GCA_020433835.1 Anaerolineae bacterium
ATTAATTTCAACTGCCGCCCGCCCGATGCGGTACACGCGCGACACTTTGTGCTTGACCACAAACGGCTCGAAGCCCAGGTAATCGACAAACTTAAAAAAGTTGTGGGCATTATCCACCGCGAACTCGGTTTCATCGTTCATCTCGACGCCGCCCTGCACCCGTCTATTTTTGAAGGTGACGATGGCCTGACCATCGACCTGCCGCAGGCGGTAGCGCGGCACCGGCAGCGTGTTGGTATCGCCACGACGCCGAAAATAGACATCGCGTTTATGCTGCTCTTTTTCAAACACACCCAGTTGGGCGGCACGGGCTTCGGTTTCCGCCGGGTTATTCAGGCGGGCTTTGATCTCGACTTCAAAGGGCATGGTGGTAACTCGTAAAGGGTCAATAGGATTGATTGGTACAGGAATGGTATTGAAAGTTATGGAGTTGTCAATCTGTTGTGTGGGGATCGGTTGGCCGACTTTCTTATTTCTCACTTCTAATTTCTAATTCCGGTTTATCCGTGTTAGGATTTATGAATAGGAGAACGCGATGTTAGAAAACGCTTACCACATCAATCAAAACGTAGAGAAGCCAGGATCTGACGGTGTCCAGCCCCCCATCAAGGAGCACAAAGCACTGTCAGGCAAGCCCTGGGTCGAGAACTATGAGCCGGGCGTCTCGGCGATGCTCGATCTACCGCAAATAGCGCTGGCGCAGATTTTGCGCAACGCCGCTCAGACGTTCGAGGCCAAAGTCGCTGTGCGAATGGTGCTCAAATATTTGCCGCTGGGCTTGTCTATCCAGTCATCACTCACCTTTCGGGAACTTGACCAGGCCAGCGACCGCTTTGCCGCCGGACTGTGCCAATTGGGAGTTCAAAAAGGTGACCGGGTGGCGCTAATGCTGCCGAATTTACCGCAGAGTGCGGTGGCTTACTTTGGTATTTTGAAGGCCGGCGGTATCGTCGTCAATACCAACCCAACCTACACCCCCCGTGAACTGCAACACCAACTGCATGATAGCGGCGCTGAAACCATTATCCTGCTTAGCGGCCTCTACGACCGGCTGGTTCATATTCGAGCCGGGACATCGATCAAAAACGTCATCCTGACGGATATACCTGACACGCTCAAGTGGCCTTTCAAAGGGTTGGTCGCCAAACAAGTACGAGCCGGGGGGATGATGAAAGCTATCGCGCCCGCGCCTGACATTTACCGTTACGATGCGCTCTTGAAAACCACCACCCCCCCACCCCAGTTCGAGTCGGCCCCTGATGATGTGGTGTTGTTTCAATATTCCGGTGGCACGACCGGTTTGGCCAGGGCGGCGATGTTGACCAACGCTAACCTGGTCAGCAACGTGCTGCAATGCGCTGCCTGGTTTCATCGGGCTGAGACCGGCTGCGAAAAAATGTTATGCGCCATCCCCTTCTTTCACGTCTACGGCATGACCGTGGGCATGTTATACTCGCTCTATTCCGGAGCCGAGCAACTGGTCGTGCCTGATCCACGCAACACCGATCTGGTTTTGGAGATTATCCAGCGCGAACGTATTACGCTTTATCCGGCGGTGCCGGCTCTGTACGTGGCTCTAAATCATCATCCTAAGGTGCAAGATTTCGACCTGAGCAGTATCAAATTCTGCATGAGTGCCGGAGCTGCCCTACCGGTGGAGGTGGCGCAAGTGTTCGAGCGTTTAACCGGTGGTCGCCTGGTGGAAGGTTACGGCATGACAGAATGTTCCCCTTTGGCCTGCGCCAACCCTATCTATGGCCAGCGCAAGATCGGGTCGATTGGGGTACCGGTCTCCAATACTGAGATGAAAGTGGTAGCCTTAATGGTCAACGAGCACGGCATCTATCCCGATCTGCCGCAAGGCGAAGAGGGTGAGTTGGTTATCCGCGGGCCACAGGTTATGCGAGGCTACTGGAACCAGCCCGAAGCCACCGAGTTTATTATCGACGCCGAAGGTTGGCTGCACACGGGCGACATCGGCCGGATGGACGAAGAGGGTTATTTCTACGTCGTAGATCGTAAGAAAGATTTGATTATCGCCAGCGGCTACAATATTGTGCCACGTGAGGTGGAAGAAGTCCTGTATATGCACGATAAAGTGCTAGAGGCAGTGGTTGTCGGCGTACCTGACCCCAAGCGGGGAGAGACAGTCAAAGCGTTTATCGTTTTGAAATCGGATGAGCACGCCACGGCCGAGGAGCTTATCGCCTTTTGCCGGGAGAATCTGGCCCCTTACAAAGTTCCCAAGCTGTTAGAGTTCCGAACTGAGTTGCCAAAATCTCAGATTGGCAAGATATTGCGCCGGGTGTTGGTCGAAGAAGAGTAGATTAAGCAAGCTACGTCACCCGAGCACGGGCCTGTAAAAATTTCGGGTAGTTTATAAAAACATGCCTGCATATATTTTGCTATGCCGACAAAAATGAGTTATAGTAGCCAAAAGTTAATCTCATTCACAACCTATAGATTTTTTAGGTTCCATTTTGAACAGCGGCAAACTGCCCTAAACAAAAATTATAAAGTACTGCTTCCGTAAAACTCAAATTGTTTTCTAAAATATCCATAGGGAATTTAATAGCTTAGAGAGAGAGATAAAGCAATGCACCTCTATTTATCATTGATGCCAGAGGCGCTTATCGCCTCCATGTTGTCCCCAGAAGATTTTGGTAGTTATTATGCAGTCGGTTCTCATAGTAAACAGCGCGGAGAAGCAATGTTTATTGAGCTTGATCCCAGTTTTCGGAGTGATTTTTTCCGAGTTGAGGACGGCCTTGAACGATGCGTTCCCCACGATGACGGAGAACCCAAAAAATCGGTTTATATCTCCACCTACCGTGTCTTAGAACATATTCCCACTGAAGTTTTTCGCAAGCTATATCTTGTTACTGCCTACGGTTCAGTGTTAGAACTGGACAGAGACAGTAATATGCCGCCGTCAACCGAAGCCTTACATTTGTATCAGGAAATCGCGCCGGTGCAGCCTTTGGTCGTTAGCACCAAAGATCCTCAAAGTTTTTATGAAATGATTACGCACGACCCTTCTAGCCTGATCCATTTGCCGGCAATTGCTTTTGCGGAACTGCAACTGGGTGCACTGGCCGTGGATCCTGAATTTGGGGCAGTTGGCGATTTACCTTACCATAACATTAACCATTTACGTGAATGTCTGATAAGTTTGAACGAAAAATCCGTTCAAAACAAAATGGTCAACCGCATGGGGCCGGCTGTTTTGCCATACCGGACCATAAAAAATGGTATCTTTGTGGGCAACCCCAATAAACTGATTTACTATCCCTTTCCTTCACGTGAGCAACTGCGATCTAAGTACTATCGTTGGTGGCAGTCTGCTAACGCTAAGACATTGTAAAACTTTCTCCTATTAAGCCCTATTCTGCAGATATGGTAAAATGGGGCGATGAGAGAAGCTCGACTGTTTTTGCAACAGTACGGCGGGCTGGGGGCGGCAGGGTTGGCAGCGCTGATGGCGCTGCTCCTGCCGCTCAACCTGCTTACCAGCCAGCCGTTTCATTATGATGAAGCCCTCTACGCTACCTGGGCCTTGACTATCACCAACCAGGTCGATCCCTGGCTCAGCGCTACGCCCATCGATAAGCCGCCGCTATTTCTATGGCTCGTGGCCGGATCATTTCGATTGCTGGGCGCTACCACAACTACAGCCCGTCTGCCTTCGCTGCTGGCAACGCCGCTGATCGTGTTGTTGACGTATGGCCTGGGCCGTCGGCTCTACAGTGAAGCGACGGGAATCCTCGCTGCCTGGTTGGGAGCGCTCTCACCGTTCACCCTTCTCTTTGCCCCCACCGCCCTAACCGACCCCACGCTTGTCACGCTGGTATTGAGTGGCTGTCTGGCCGCCACTGTTGGCCGATCCGTTTGGGCCGGGGTTTTCGCGGCGTTGGCTATCGCCACGAAGCAGCAAGGGGTTTTCTTTGTGCCGCTCATCGCCGGATTTCTGGTTATTTCAAGGTTGCAAGGTTGCAAGGTTGCAGGGGAGCAGGGGAGCAAAGTTGCACGTGGCAAGGCTCCAGGTATTGAACGCGACGAGCAAAATGCTACATCCCATGTCCTACGTCTCCTGGTATATTTTTTCCTCAGCCTTAGCCTTAGCCTCCTGCCTTTCATTGTGTGGGATCTCACCCGCTCGCAACCTTCGGCCTTTTTTCAACAAAGCATCAATAACTATGGCGGCTTGGCCTTCGATCTCGCCGGCTTTAACGAACGTTGGAGCGGATTTCTCGATCTGCTCTGGTACGGAACCGGCTCAGTCGCACTCAATATCGTCTTTGTAGTGGGTCTACCCTTCCTTATAGCTTATGATCTTATCACCACCCTGTCCCAACCTCCAACCTCCAATCACCAATTACCAATCTCCCAATCTCCCCTCCCCGATCTCCACCTCATCCTCTTCAGCCTCGCCTTTCTCGTCCTCCACACCGTATTTTCCTTTCAAATATGGGATCGCTACTTGCTCGGATTGATCCCGCTGCTGGCTCTGCTGCTGGCCAGGGTATTGCTGTTACCTTGGGCGTTCGTTCGCTATCTATTACCGCGAGTTCCGTCCTTGAAAACTGGATTACGGGCCATATTCAGCCTTGGGTTGGTAATACTGCTCGCGGCAACACTCACTCAACCCATTCAGGATGCCATTCACGCCCGTTATCCGCTCGGCAGCAACAGTCGCGCCGTGACCGGCATCGAGCAGATTGTCAACTACTTGCAGGGCAATGTTGGGGCCGATACCACCCTTTACCACCGCTGGCTCGGCACCTACTGGCGTTTTTACCTGTGGAATTATCCATATGATCTGCAATTTTGGGGCAGTCCGGCTGAGTTGATCGCCAAAGCCAGACCTGGCCACTTGATTGCGTTTCCAGCCTGGCGATCCGACACCGAAGCGCGGCTGGCGCTGTTTGAGGCCGGTTTCGGACTGCATGAGTTGGCGCGGGCATACAAGGCAGACGGATCGCCGTCGGTGATTTTGTATCGCATCGAGGCGTTGGCGGAGTGAGAAAACCGTAGGGCAAGTCACTGACTTGACCGAACACGGACAAAACACTGCTTTGCCCTACAGTTGGCTGAACTTTGCTCAATTCCGGCATCTTGTCGATAATACGCGCCATGACCAACCGTAAGTGGCTTTACCTACCGGCGACGCTAATTATCGTACTCCTCACGCTGCTTTTCTTCTGGAAAATCTTGCTGACCAACCTTATTCTCAGCGGCGTCGATGTCTTTCTCTATTTCTATCCCTACAAAGCCTATGCTGCCGAAGCGCTGCGCCAGGGACGACTGCCACTTTGGAATCCCCATCTGTTTATGGGAGCGCCGCTGTTGGCTAACAGTCAGGTCGGCGTTTTTTATCCTCCAAATTGGCTCTTCGTTTGGCTCGATGCGCCCAAGCAGGTGGCCTGGTCGATTGGCCTGCATATTGCTCTGGCGGGTCTCTTTACCTTCATCTTTGCCCGCCAAACCTTGCAACTGGCCTGGTCGGCGGCGCTCATCGCGGCGAGTGTCTTTGCCTTTGGCGGCTATCTGGGAGCGCAGGTTGAGCATATTAACCAACTGCAAGCCGCCGCCTGGCTGCCGCTGCTGTTCCTCTTTTACGATTTCGCCTGCCGCCGACCACGCCGTTGGTTCTGGCTGCTGCTGTTGGCCCTGACTGTCGCGCTTATTTTATTGGCCGGTCATGCTCAAACCGCCTTCATTGCAATGTTCGGTCTGGGGCTATATGCGCTGTGGCAAGGGGTGTTCGAGTTCGACATTCCGCTTATCCCTTATTTTCAGCGCCAAACTCCCCGTCACTATACAACGTCCATATTTCGTCACGTTCTGTTTATCCTGCAAAATCTTTGGCCCCTGCTTCTCGCTTCTCTATTGGCCGTTGCTCTGGCTGCCATCCAACTACTACCCACTGCCGAACTGTCCAGCCTGTCGATTCGCAGCGAGGGGCTGACCTTTCGCGAGGCGGTTTCCTTCAGCCTGCGCCCGACCAACCTTCATTATAGTCTGCTCCCACCGCTCGGCCTGGACTTGACCCAGATTTTGGGCCAGGCGTTCGGCGAGTGGGTGGCGTATATCGGCATCAGCGGCTTAGCATTGGCCCTATTGGGCAGCATCACCGCCCTGTGGCGACCCGAACCGCGCCGTTTTCTCTTCATCGGCAGCAGCGGTCTCATCTTAAGTCTGGGGATTTTCACCGGGCCGCTCTATTTAGGCCTCTACCATCTCGTGCCCGGTTTTGATCTGTTTCGTGTCCCGGCGCGCTGGCTGCTGCTGTACGCCTTCGCCGCCGCCATGCTCAGCGGCTACGGGTTCGACGCATTATGCCAACCCGCCGAACTTCGTGCTCACCTTGCGGCTATTCAACAATGGCTTCGCGCCCGCACCTGGCACCTCATTCTCCCCGCCGCTCCTATTCTGTTCCTACTGGCGCTCATCGCCTGGAAAACCCCGCCCCTTATCACCCTGGCTTACTGGCTCATCCTAACCTTGATTACCTTCATCCTTTTTTATCTCACTCTCCGCCTCCCAAAACCTCACGCTTCAATCGCCAATCTCCAATCTCCAATTACCAATTACCAGTCTCCAATCTCTAATCTCCAATCTCTAATCTCCCTCCTCCTCCTCTTGGAACTCTTTTTCGCCGCTCAAACCCTCAACTACAATCATCCCACCGCACCCCAGGCCTACCATTCAATGCGCAATGCCACCGCCTTTCTCATCGCCAACGATCCACCTAACCAACCTACGCCGCCGGGCCGTTTCCTGAGCCTGTCGGGCATTACCTATGATCCCGGCGACCTGACCGATCTGCGTACCATCTTTGGTGATCGACTATCCGAAAGAGCGCTCTATGATCTCATCGTCGCTACGAAAGAGAAAGAAGTCCTCTTTTTCAACTTGCCGATGCTGTACGGTCTGCATAGTGTCGATGGCTACGACGGGGGCATTCTGCCGCTCAAACAGTTCATCACCCTCCAAGAACTGTTTTTACCCACCGATAATCTATCGACCGACGGTCGGTTACGGGAGAAGCTGCAATTTGTCCCTGACAGCCGATTGCTGTCGCTACTCAACACATGTTGGGTTATCACCGATAAACAGTTCGATGTCTGGATCGACGGCATCTTTTACGATCTCCAATTTCCGGCCCGACTCTCTCACGGTCAGAATACGAGCACAACCGACATTCCCGACTTTCCACCTACGGCCATTGGCCTGGTTTCGCATTTGGAGGGTGGCTCCCATCTACCGGATGAAACACCCATCGCGAAGATAACTCTCACGTTTACCGATGGCGAGCAAAACAGCTTTATCCTGCAAGCCGGTCAAGACACCGCCGAGGGTGATTACGCATCCCTGCCGCAAGTTGCTCACGGTCAGGCCAACATCGGTGTTACCTGGCCCTATGAGGCGGCCGGGGTCGATTACATCAGTGTGCTTAATCTGAAAGAGGCCAAGCCCATCGTCGCTATTGCGGTTGAGGCCCTGCTGCCGGAGGGCACGTTTGTACTGCGCGGTCTCAGCCTCATTCACCAGCCAACAACGACCAGTCGCTCCGTCATTCTCTCAACCGAAGGTGCTTACCGGCAGGTTCACTCCGGCGATGTCAAAGTCTATGAAAATGGCGATGTTCTGCCTCGCGTTTTTGTCGTTCACCAGGCGGAAACCGTTCTCGACAACGACGCGGCCATCGCGCGGATGAAATCGCCTGAGTTCGATCCGGCAATGATGGTGATGCGCGTGGCTGAAAACGGCGAAACAGTGGGTATCGAAACACGCGGTACACCTTCGGCTCACGATCAGGCCGAGATAATTTCCTACACGCCTGAGCGCGTCGAAATGGCGGTTTCGCTCGAATCGCCGGGGTGGGTTATCTTCAGCGATACCGATTATCCCGGCTGGCAGGCCACGCTTAACGATCAGCCGGTTGAGATCGAGACGGCGAATATTATGTTCCGCTCGGTCGCCGTGCCGGAGGGGCAGCACACGCTCGTGTTTGCGTTCAAACCGGCCTCACTGTGGATGGGTGCGATGATCAGTGGGGTGGCGCTGTTGGTGGTGGTCATCGGGTTGGTCGTGAGTGCGAAAAGATAACCCCTCAATTTCCCTATTCTAACCTTTTTCTGTATAATATCGGTTTTGTTTGACGTTATCGTTCATCCAGTAAACCTGATAAGGAGTAAATCCCTATGGATGATGTAAACAGCCGACTTACCGCTATGGTCAACCGTATCGGTTCAAACATGGTGCGTCTTTGACATCGCTGGTAAAGAAGAACAAGCCAAAGCGTTAGAAAAAGAATCGCAAGCACCAAACTTTTGGAATGATCAGCGCCAGGCGCAGGAAAAAATGCAGCAGCTTTCTTCCCTGCGCGATCAGGTATCGACTTGGCAAGGGTTGCATCGACGCGCCCAGGATGCTTTAACACTGGCTGAGATGGCATCAGATGACGATGATGCGGATCTCCTTGAAGAGCTAGCCACTGAAACGGATACCGTCGAAAAGCAGCTTGACAAGCTGGAGTTCCAGATTGCTTTTTCGGGTAAGCACGATCGAGACGATGCATTGTTGTCGATCCACGCCGGCGCAGGTGGCACCGAGAGCCAAGATTGGGCCGAAATGCTGATGCGAATGTATGTGCGTTGGGCCGAGGCCAGCGGCTACAAAGCGGTCATCATCGACGAGACGAAGGGTGAAGAAGCGGGCTTAAAGAGTGTAACCATTGAAATTACCGGCGGATTTACCTATGGCTATCTCAAAGCCGAGCGCGGTGTGCACCGGCTGGTAAGAATCTCGCCGTTCGATGCGTCTAAACGGCGTCACACCTCCTTTGCACTCGTTGAAGTAGTCCCCGACTTTAAAGCTGATATCGAAATCGAAATCAAACCCGAAGACATCGAGACGGATGTCTACAAATCAGGTGGCGCGGGCGGTCAGCACGTTCAGAAAAACTCCACGGCTATCCGTATTCGTCACTTACCAACCGGTCTGGTCGTGACCTGCCAAAATGAGCGAAGTCAGTTACAAAACCGCGAGATGGCTATGCGAATTTTACGCGGTCGATTGTACGATATGGAGCTTAAAAAGCAGGAAGAAGAGGAAGCGCGCTTGCGCGGCCAGCATGTTGAGGCCGGATGGGGTAACCAAATTCGCTCTTATGTGCTCCATCCCTACAAAATGGTGAAAGATCATCGCACCAACCATGAGGTTGGCAATGCCGAAGCGGTGCTGGATGGCCGGCTCGATGATTTTATTGAAGCGTACCTGCGCCACAGCATCGGTGACTCAAGTGCGGTAGGAACATAATCACCACCTTTGCACATTATAAATATTAGAGCAAGAACCCAGGTTTTTTAGCGTTAAAAAGAGGCGCTTTTTGCCCAAAAGGGTATCAATTAGGCATCAAAAACCTGGGTTCTAAAAAAAGTGCGGTAGGAACATAATCCTATGTCAAGAAAAATCAAAATTCTCTTGACATTTGTCATAAACCGCATTATAATTATTGCGTATAAAGTGGAGATAGACATAGACACACTTTACTTCAACCCAAATAGATATCAATCTGTGTTAGATTGCGCCTTAGATGACAAGGCGCAATTTTTTGCTGTGTTGTCGGTTTATTGAAATTCAGCCTGACCAATTACCTCTGTGCAAATGATCCACCCTAACCAGGATGAATTAATACTTACGCAATTTGAAGAAGCCTTAAATCAAGCGGCCTTATCTTCATCGACCATTGTTAACTATCTGGCCGATTTGCGTGCTTTTTTACGCTGGGGGCAGCGCCGCCTGACCGGTGGATTTTCATTGCAGTACGTTACGCCGGAGCATATTCGTCTTTATCGAGAATATTTAGTGGAAGAGTTGAAACGGGCGACCTCAACCACAAACCGGCATTTGATGTCGCTGCGTAAATTTTTTTCGTTTGCCGAAGAGATTCGGTTTGTCACTCTTGATCCGGCAGTGGGGGTCTCTCTTGTAACGGAGACGGATCGCACCAAGGGGCGCACTCTTTCAGAGAAAGAAGCACACAATCTCATCAACGCAGCACAAAACGGCTCACGGGCCGGATTAATTCGGCGCGATGCAGCCATATTAAAACTTCTGCTATACACCGGATTGCGCGTGAGTGAAATTGTCGATTTACAAAAGCAAGATTTAGTGTTTGATGATCCCGGCGTTCATTTGCGCGTTGGTACACATCAAGATAGATCACAGGCCCGACAGTTACCGTTACCGGGCGAAGTCTGTCGCGCATTGAACGATTATTTACAGGTTCGACCCCGGACGTCAACAACAGATTGTTTCTTTCTCAGTCAAGAAGGTCGCCCCATCTCAAGCCGAACGGTACAACGCATCATTAGCGACTGTGCCCGGTCGGTGGGGTTAAAAGGTATCTCCGCCCAAACGCTGCGCCGCACGTTTGCCATGAACTTATTGGCGAAAACAGGCGATGTGGCGTTAGTATCAAAACGCTTAGGGCATCAAAGTCAAAGTATTACAGAGCAGTATTTAGCGGTGTGTGAGCACCAGTAGGTCAATATAAACATTTTGATGGAATCATACTCATTCGGGAGGTTCTTACTGTGGAAGTAAAAGATTTCCGCGCATTACGGGTTAGTTTAGCTTCGCCAGATGAAA